>JABMOK010000023.1 GCA_013204155.1 Pseudohongiella sp.
CTTCTAAGCCGGGGGTTGCAGGTTTGACCAGCGCGAAGCGCGCAGGACGGCGTGCTTTTTGCGCCGCCCCGAAGGGGTGAGGGATTTAGCTAAGCTAAATCGTGAATCAACCCTGCCGGACAGGACTCTCAGTCAACACAGGCTGACAGAAGTATTTTGTGTAACATGCACGCCGATTTTCGCTAGTCGATAAGACTAGTAAACAGCGCAACGCGCCCGTAGCTCAATCGGATAGAGCACCGGCCTTCTAAGCCGGGGGTTGCAGGTTCGATTCCTGCCGGGCGCACCAATTAAAAAAACCCGCCTTGTGCGGGTTTTTTTAATTCTCCCGCTAATTACTTATGGCCTTAGCTTCAACTGGGCAACTTGCAGTAGAATAAAATCATCGCAGCACAGACAAAAACCGTCGCTGGAAATTAACAGCGATCTCGTATCGCCAATTGAGTAACAAAGATGAACACATGTATTAATTGTAAGCTTGAAGCCGAAGTTCAGGTGCTGGATGCGGGCAATCGCCTGCTGATCAAATGCGCCGCATGCGGCACCTACGATATTTCCAGGTCAGCTATTAGCAGGGTGAATCGAAATCGATCCGAGAAACGCAGATTCGCGACGGCGCTGCGCAGAGCACAAAAAGCCAACAAGCCGCTGCTGGTAACGGTAGAGCCAAAAATTGGCTTGCGATTCAAAGACGGTGGGAATGCAAGCTAACAATAAAACCGGTACAGATCGCAACTTAACTGGCGGCCGGCGCCACACCCTGTCGAAAGCGCTATGACCACGCGTGAATTCGAGGCCAAAGACCGAAAAGCCCTGAGCACGCTCTACCTGGAAACGCGGCGACAGTGTTTCGATTGGCTAGATGTCAACTCTTTACAACAAAGCGACTTCGACAGAGATACCGCTGGAGAAAAAATATGGGTGTGTGAGGTAGACGGGAAGCTTGTTGGTTTTATTTCTGTCGATGAGTCGGACAATTTTATCCACCATCTATTTATCCTGCCGCAATTTTCAAGGCTTGGTTATGCTGCGCAATTATTGCAGACCTGCTTGAATAATATTGGGCGGCCAGCCCGATTAAAGTGCGTGGCTGCAAATATAAATGCCTTTAATTTCTATCAAGCAAAAGGTTGGCACACGGTTTCCATGGGGTTAAGCGTCGATGGCGAATATCACTTAATGGAAACGGACAGGCCAGGATTCTTTATGGGTTAGAGGAAAAGCAGACCCGGCGTTCACGATGACTCATCGGCATCCGCTTCGGCCATCCGGTCCTTCCGCGCCTGTTCCTCGGCCAGAATGGATTTAATTTCTTCCAGTACGCTGTCCACATCCGCCTCTTCGGTACTTTCCTCAAAATAACCTGTCAGCTTCGAATCTGGGTGCAATTCACCCGCCTCATACAGGCTCCAGATTTCCTTGGCGTAATGGCTGGTTAGCAACTCGGGGGCGAATTGGCCGTAATACTGACTTATCTTATTAACATCCCGTTCCAGCATAAACTCGGCATTGTTGTTAGCGGCGGCATCAACCGCCTGGGGCAGGTCTATGATGACCGGGCCGTGCTCATCCACCAAAATGTTAAATTCCGATAAATCCCCATGGATTATTCCGGCGCAAAGCATACGCACCACATATTGCATGACTATGGCATGGTCTTCCAGGGCCTGCTCGACTGACATTGTGACTTCGCTGAGACGCGGCGCCACATCACCGTGACTATCGGTGACCAGTTCCATTAACAGTACGCCGTCAATGCAGGCATAGGGCTGAGGAACCCGAATCCCGACCTTGGCCAGCGTACGCAGCGCATCGACTTCGGCATTGTGCCAGGTTTCATCCTGCTGCTTACGGCCAAATTTTGAGCCTTTCTCCATGGCCCGGGCACGGCGCGTATTGCGGGTCTTGCGACCTTCCTGATACTGGGCAGCCTGTTTGAAGCTGCGCTGAGCGGCTTCCTTATAGACCTTGGCGCAGCGGATCTCGGAACCGCAACGAACGATATAGACATCGGCCTCTTTGCCACTCATTAGCCGGCGGATGACTTCGTCGATCAGGCCTTCGTCGATCAGGGGTTGGATTCGCTTGGGGATTTTCATGGCGTCTTTGTACAGCATTTGAACTCGGGATGGAACGCTAAGACAGCGTTATTCAAAACAAAAAACAGCAGGGGGATAGGCAGGGTTGCCTTACTATCCTGAGTGGGAGCTGTCACTTGCATTGCGTATCGTCCTATCTGGCCGGTAATTCAATTCAGTAATGAAGTCCGATTCAGCCTGTAGATATTTTTCCAGTTGTACCCGGGGTCTAAGCTCTTTCATGGTCTGGAATGGCGAATCGATCAGTAATCTATTGGTAATCCAGTCAGCTAACAGGCTGGTAGGATTAGCGCGAGCGGTGAGAGTAACCGTGGTGGCAGCGTTTTTAGCCGGCACTAATTCCCAGCCATCCGCAACAGCGACAGGGGAGAAAAGCAGGCTAACAAATAGGATTAAGCCGTTTATTCGGGTAGAGCCGTTGATTTAAAACTCCTTTACGCGGGTCAGGATTTTTAGCTTAGCGGCTATAGCCCTTCGGTCTATAGTAGAGCTAATCGGCCAAGAAGGCCGTCATGGTAAGGATTTTTCGGATATGTTTTCCAGGCAAATCTCAATCATCGATTCTAAACCAGTCAAATACGCTGGCAAAAGCCTGTCATAAGTAGTAATTTTTAGCCTGTTTCTATCTGGCTGGCCCAGAATCATAAAACGCACTGCTGAGACCGACCGCTAAAACCTGAGAGATAACAATGAGAAAAATTAACCTACCGCCAAAGCGCAGTTTGCCAAAATCCGTATTCTCAGCCGCCGCAGTGATACTGCTGCTTTCGGCTTCATTCCCGCTTCCCGCTGTTGCTGCAGATGAGGAATTTGCAGGAGAGCGGGTGGTTCATCTGTTACAGGAACCGCGACACAGAACGGTGCATCACGAAGGCGATCTGTATCTGTTAGATGTACAAATCAACCCAGGGGACATCTCTCTGGCCCATGTTCACGATCAGCCAATTTTGCTGACGTTTATTAGTAGTCCAGACCGGCCGCGTAATGGCGAGGTAAGTGCAAACATTGAGTATGCAACGAAAGCGGACACGCATAAAGTGTCTAATAATGGTACCGGACTGTTTCGGATTATAGCCTTGGTTCACGATGGCGAGGGAAATACTGATCTAACATCCGACAGACCCACGGGACTGTCGGCGGAGCCGCAACTGGAAAATGCCTGGTTTCGATCCTATCGAGTCGAGTTGGCGCCAGGAGAAGAGACGGCTATTCAGGCGCATAGTTCGCCCAGCGTGGTGGTTCAGGTCGCCGATGGCCTATTGCGTGTGACTCGCAGCGATGGGGTAAGCGCTGAGTTGGATGAGAAGGCCAAATGGGCGTGGCGTGATGCCAATGAGGCTTATGTGGTGCGCAATGTTGGCCAAGTTGCCTCGGCGGTAGTAATTAACGAAGGCAGACTCTAGTAACGGAATTTAGCGCGCCGGGAGGGTCGGACGCTATTCAAAAACCTGTCGATCAGGGGCCTTATCTGCCCCTGATCCTTTCCTGCATCGTATCCGCTACTAGCGGAGATCGCCCGAGGTCTCTGGTGCCGGAGAAACAAGCAAATCTACCCATAACTCATAATCTATAAATCGGGGCAGTCTATTCAAAATTCACGATAGTGATAGCAATACGCCATAACACGGGAATCCCCGCATTATTGAGGTATAAACCATGCGTTATTTTTTACTCCTGACTGCTCTGCTTGTCACTGCTGCCACCGCCGATGAAGGCATGTGGCAACCGCACCAACTGCCCGATCTCAGCGACCGGCTGCAGCAATTAGGCTTGGAGATCGATGCGCAAAATTTAACTGCGCTGGATAAGTTCCCGATGAACGCGGTAGTCAGTCTGGGAGGTTGCAGTGCCTCTTTTGTATCGCCTCAGGGCCTGGTGGTAACCAACCATCACTGTGTCTATGGATCGGTGCAATACAATAGCTCACCAGAAAATAATCTGCTGGTAGAGGGTTTCCTTGCGCGCCGGCTGGAAGAGGAAATTCCTGCGGCTCCAGGCAGCAGCGTCTATGTCACCGAAGCAGTTACCGAGGTTACCGCAGCCACTTTGGCCGGGATTACAGATTCCACACCCGGCATCGATCGTTATCGCATCATCGAAACCAATCGAAAGGCCCTGATTGCCGATTGCGAAGCCACCGGGGTGCATCGTTGTAGTGTCTCGTCGTTTCATCAAGGGCTTGAGTACTTTTTGCTGAAGCAGCTCGAAATTAAAGACATCCGTCTGGTTTACGCGCCGGCTACCAGCATCGGTAAATACGGCGGTGATATCGATAACTGGCAGTGGCCCAGACACACGGGTGATTTTGGTTTTTATCGTGCCTATGTGGATGTCGATGGTCGGCCCGCGGAATTCAGTGAAGATAATATTCCCTATCAGCCGGCCAGCTTTCTGGAGGTTAGTGCCAAGGGGGTAGAAGAAGGGGATTTTGTCATGGGTGTCGGCTATCCAGGCAGCACCAATCGTTATCGTACTTCATCGGAAATTGAAAATGAGTTCACCTGGTTCTATCCCCAGGCGCGACAGTTTCGCGAAGACTTGATGCGCATCATCGATGAAAATTCTGCGCCGGGTAGCCAGGCACGGATCGCCTACGAGAGTACCCTGGCCAGTCTGTCTAACTATGCGAAGAATTATCAGTCTATGGTGGAAAGTTACCAGCACAGTGACTTTGTCAATCGGCGCAGGCAAGAAGAGTCAAATCTTGCAGCGTGGATAGAGAGTGATAGCTCTCGTGCGCAACAATACTCATCGGCAGTCATTCAATTGCAGGACTTAATTGAATCCGATCATGCCACGCGAGAGCGCGACCTGGTAAGCAGTTATATGAGTTACGCGACACTGCCGAATACGGCCGAGCGACTGTATCGTTTGGCTATCGAAAAACAGAAGCCGGATGCTGAACGCGAACCCGGCTATCAGCAGCGTGATCTTTCGCGTTTCCGTCAGTCAATGCAACGAATTAGCCGCCGCTACGACAAACAGGTAGACAAGGCCATGCTCAGTTATCTATTGGGGCGCTATGCAGAATTGCCTGAACAGTATCGCTCAAACGCGGTGGACAGTTTTTATGGGATATCGGATCGTTTCGATCAAGGTCAGGTAGAACAAATCATCGAAGACTCCTACGCGCAGTCTACATTGGATGATGAGGCGACACGCCTTGCCTGGATGGAAAAAAGCCAGGAAGAATTCGAAAATAGCAGTGACCCTTTGATTCGTTATGCGGTGGCATCATATGATGAGAAGATGTTGTTGGAGCGCTCTGATAAGGAATTGAGAGGGAGGTTTCAGCAATGGCGACCGCGTTATATGGAGGCGGTAATAGCCTATAATCGTAGTCTGGACCGACCGATTTATGCCGATGCGAACAGCTCATTGCGTGTTACTTTTGGACAGGTGCGCGGCAACCAACCGAAAGACGGTTTAGTCAATCAGCCATTTACTACCCTGCAAGGAATAGCAGGAAAAAATACCGGACTGGATCCGTTTAATGCACCAGCAAAGCAACTCGATTTAATTCGGCAACGACAATATGGCAGATACGCATTACCCTCGCTCGGTTCGGTGCCGGTCAATTATTTAACCACCCTGGACATTACCGGCGGCAATTCCGGCACGGCCACCATGAACGGCAAGGCGCAGTTGGTGGGCCTGTTGTTCGATGGCGTGTACGAAAGCATTATTGGCGACTGGGATTTTGATGACGATAAAAATCGGGCAATCTCGGTGGATTCTCGCTACATGTTGTGGGTGATGGAATACATGGACGGTGCGAGTAATTTGTTGGATGAAATGGTAATTGTCGATTAATCAGAAAACCCAAGAAGGCAAGCCGGTGAGGTCTGCTTTTATTTCTCGGCCGTCAGAACTGGACGGTGATACGGGCATTGAAATAGAAGACCAGGTCTGGCTTGGATTAGTATGACAATTTCTCTTTCCCTTGCAGATGCGCGTAAGACTATTCTCAATAGTCAGCGACTCCATAGTCGCAGTAGTTTTGGCAAGGGTGTCGATGCCTCTCTGCAGGCGATCGAACATCTGGGATATGTTCAGATCGACACGCTCTCAGTGGTAAGCAGAGCACATCTACATACCTTATGGAATCGGGTTAAGGGTTTCACGCCGGATCATATTGACCAACTGCAACAAGATCGGCGAGTGTTTGAGCATTGGGCTCATGCTCTGGCGATATTGCCGATGAAGGATTATCGTTTCTCCCTGCCGATGATGAATCGTATCGCCAGCGGTGCCACGCACTGGCATCCGAAAGATTCAAAAGAAACGAAAAAGGTGCTCAAGCGAATACGTGAAGAAGGGCCGCTGCAGGCGAAGGATTTCGACGACAAAAGAAAAAGTAATCAGATGTGGGCGAGGTCAGCATCGAAAATGGCGTTGGAACAGTTATTCATGGAGGGGGAATTGATGATCCCTCATCGAATTAATTTCCACAAGGTCTACGATTTACGAGAACGTGTCCTGTCCGCCGAGGTTGATACTCGACTCCCTTCAGAAGCAGAGCTCTGTCGTCATCTTATACAAAGTTTTCTGCGCGCCCAAGGCATTGCACAAGTCAATGAGATGGCCTATCTACGCAAAGGGCTGGGAGCGAGTATGAGTAAAGTAGTACAGCAGATGGAAGAAGAAAAATTGTTAGTGGCGGTGGACGTTGCCGGGCAGAAATACTACAGCAGCATCGATGCGGTAGCGCAACTGCAGCAGCCTCAGGCGCGGGCCGGGCTCAGAATACTTTCGCCATTTGATAATGCCATTATTCAACGTAAGCGGGTCGGGAAGTTATTCGACTTTAACTATCAGCTTGAATGTTATGTGCCAAAGGAAAAGCGGGAATATGGCTACTTTTGTTTGCCCATCTTACGCAATAATAAGCTGCTAGGGCGCATCGATGCCAAAGCCAGCAGAAAAGAGGGTGTGTTGCATATTTTGCACCTTCATCTGGAAAAGCCAATTAATAATATCGAAATTTTTTACTCGGATCTGCTGGCAGAAATCAAGCGCTTTGCGGCGTTTGATAATTGCCCGACAGTACTATTACATCGAGTTTCCGGGGCGCAGAGCCGGCCCGATTGGAACTAATCGATCAGCGCACATTGGAGTGAGATAGTAGGATTGCAGGCTAATCTAATTGGCAGTAAAAATATGATATAAAGCTTTTCGAAATTTCAAACCAGTTAGCTATTAGCTGCAACCGCTTACATATCAAGGAGATTCCATGGAATCAGAACTGATGAATTTGTTTGCAACTCCCCTGCACAAGTCTTCTTTAAATAGAAGTTTCACTGGCATAGAACTGCAATTTATCAAGAATCAACTGGGCGATCCTGTTCGCGCTATATCCAATCACTCGTCCAGGAATAAGAACGTTCTTAATGCGGATGAAATGCAAGACATCAGATCTGCGCTGGAGAAAAGTCTCGCTGATTACTTCAAAAGGGTATTCAACACGGCGAATAAGGTTGTATTGGAGATTACTCAATCCTGGTTGACGGTTACTCGCCAAGGCGAGTCGCACCATTCTCATATTCATCCGAACAGCATCGCCAGTGGAGTTCTGTATATTAACGTCGCTGAAAACGATGGCATCAATTTCTATCGAAATGAAGATATGCTTTGGTACGATCTCGTTCGGGAGCAGGAAAATTATTACAATGCCTCGCGTTATTTTATTAATGCCAAAGCCGGAGACATAATTATATTCCCCTCAAATGTCCATCATGGTGTTAATGCCGTGGAAGCAGAGTTTGAGCGTGTGAGTTTGGCGTTCAACAGTTTTTTTTCGGGGGAGCTGGGCCGCGATGAATTCTCCAACTCCTTGAAAATCTCTATCGGATAACAGGGAGTTAAAATCAATGAGCGACTGCTATTGCGCCGTTCGAATGGTCTGTATGACAGCAAGGGAAGCAGCAGGTTTTCTGCCGGCGAGGCTAAGCTAAGCATTAGCACTTAACATAGCAATTGACTGCGAAAATAAATTAGTGATTAAAAACAAGTAATTACTAAAGGAATCTCCAGCAATACCGTTATTATTGATGTAAGACCCTGTACAGGCTTAGGTTAGGATTAATTTCTTAGTGCTAGGCCTTTTTTTTGCCTGCAGGAAAGCGGCTTTGTGCCGCCGTTGCAACATCTGCGAGGAGAATGCGTTAAAGCCGCTGACGCGGGAGTTGTTCCAGTCTCTCTAAGGGACAGGCCACGACATCATCCTGCCCGGAATTACGCCACTGCTTAAAGGCAATCAGTCGATAGGCCCCGCTACGCTTGGCTTTGTTCCCGCGCCGCCGAGCCTTACTGCCATCGGCTTTGCGCGTATCGAAGGTGAATAACTGGTAATCGGCTGGCAGCAAGGCTTGTAATTCGAGCAGAGAGGAAATAGACAGGGCGTTGCCATAGCTTATCTCCACCACCATGATGGGTCGCGCCAGGTTCAGGGTTTCCCGTAGGCCCTCAAGCACATTTTTCTCAAAGCCTTCTACGTCTATCTTTAACAGCGCGATATCTTGCAGCTGCCTTGCTTGCAGATACTCATCGCCCCTTACCAGATTCAGCTTGCCTAAATTGGTGTTTCCCTTAGCCACAGTGCTGGCGTCGAAAGAGCCGATTCCTTGATTGCGGCCGGTAGGGGCAAAAAAGTCCAATTGCTCCGTTTTATTACTAAGCCCCAGCGGATGCAGTTCGATGTTTTTGATCTGGTTCAGGCGAATATGCTGTTCTAATTTGCCACTGACAGCCCCGTAGGGCTCGAAGGCATGGACCTGAGCGGCGTAGTTGGACATGAACAGGGAATGTTGGCCAATGTTTGCGCCTATATCGAAGAATTGCGCCGCCGCCTGGCCGGCTTCGTTGCTGAGGCACTGCAGGGTGTCTCTGAGGAAAAATAACAGCGGCTTCTCGAAGGCATCGTAGTAGAAAATATTGAATTCGATGTTGTTGTTGAGATTACCTTCATAACGTAGGCCATAGAAATCTTTGCTGAACGGAGCATCCGCTACCTCCCCGTAGGCGCAGAGCTTTTTGTACACACTCTTTTTGTACTTGCGACTTATCCAGGTTTGATGCCAGACGAAACTAAAAATTCCTTGAATTGGGTTCATAGCCTGTCGCGTTTGTGTCCATAGCGGACGTGAGCGGATGTTTTCCGCTCGATTTGGTGGCGCGCGGGGATAAGGTGCAAGGGTAACGGGTTTTGCTCAGGCTTTAAATACCGGCTGGCTTGATTTGTCTTAAGACGCCGGCATGATTGGGGACCCGATTCGGGTCTTATCGGACAGTTTGGCAGCAAGAATAGTGCTCATTATGTGAAGTGTGTTGCATTTTTGTAACGCCCAGGGAGTCGGGGTCTGGTAATGGGCGGGGTTTTGACAATAATACACAAGCTACTCGGATAAAAAGTCTTCGCCAAGCCTTAGGTGGCTAGCTTAGAATTTGATTACCGCACCAAGAGGGTCGAACCTCGCAGTCTGACCCTCTTGGTAAAGTAGCGTTCCCGGTCGCTGTCTGGCGAATTTCCCGTACAATTTTCCGCACTGTCTCCCGTACTATTTTCCGTACAATCGCCTCATTCGCTCCTCGAATTCAGTTCGACACGTTGTGGTTTGCTCCGTTTGCTGTTTCTGTGCCGAATTTGCCTTAGCAAATAAGGTGGCGTATGTTCAGACCCCCATAGTAATGAGAAAGCCCATGTTAGCGATTATTGGTGGCAGCGGATTATCCAGTCTGGACAGTTTCGAGCAGGTCCAGGAGAAAGCCATAAAGACACCCTATGCTAGAGCCAGGGTTCGGGTGAATCTGTTTACTCTCGGTGATACTCAATTCGCGTTCTTGCCCCGGCACGGTAAGAAGCATGCAATACCGCCGCACAAAGTGAACTATCGCGCCAATATTTGGGCGCTTTCCAGCATCGGAGTGAAACAGATCGTCGCGATCAATGCGGTGGGGGGTATTCACGACAAGCTTGGGCCGGGCAGTTTTGCTGTGCCCGATCAACTTATCGATTACAGCTTCGGGCGTGATGGAACGTTCTTTGAAACAGGTTTGAATCAAGTCACACATATCGATTTTAGCCATCCCTACACGGAAACCCTGCGGCAACAGCTTCTGCACGCCGTTAACCACGTCAATAAGCAAGCAAAAATTCAACGCGCCCTGATGGATGGCGGAGTTTACGCCTGTACTCAGGGTCCCAGATTAGAAACGGCCGCTGAAATTCAGCGCCTGCAAAGAGACGGCTGCGCTATGGTGGGAATGACTGGCATGCCGGAAGCGGCGCTGGCGAGAGAATTGGATATTGCCTATGCTTGCCTGGCGTTATCGGTTAACTGGGCGGCGGGCCTGGCGGAGGAACTGATCAGTCTCGATGAAATTCATCGGGTATTGGCACAGGGGATGGACTTCGTGCTGGCGGTGCTAGAGCAGGTGGTGAAAGAATCAGCCAGCGCTTAGCCTGTTCAGCTTAATCGCTATTAATTTAATCAGTGCCAAGTCAATCGGGAGCAAGTCAATCAGTACCAGGTCGGCCAATACCCGCTCAGTGCTGATCTTCTATTGGCTGTTTTCGACGTCGAATTCCGCCAGGGGAATAGCGGGTACGGCATAAGGCTCCACTAAAATAACCACCCCCAGCGCCGGGTGATCAATGTAATGAAACTCTGTGCTGCGCATCTCTCGACTCTGTTGTAAATGGAAGACGCGATTGATTGCGTAGTTGAACTGACCGCCGGTTGGCTGCGTCGAACTCTCTAAGCTCAGGGATTTCACTCTATTCTCCGCTTTCATCTGTGCGGGAATTTCTGGTAATTGCCAGTCACCATTGGGATCAATTGCAGCGCCGAACTCTGCCAGCCAAAGATTGGTGTCGATCGTTATCCTGTCGCGATTGTCGTTGAAGTGCAGGTTAACAGTTCCCTGTAGTTCATGTTGCTCGCCGTATTGCCGCCCACCTTCCAGGTAAATTGGAATCGCCTGGGGCGGATCCTGCAACGGTTGGCGCCATAAGCCATGAAACAGCAGTCGGTGATCTTCCGCTCGCTGGATAGCGCGATTGGTTTGTTGGAAATCGCTTTCCTTGAGCGGAAGCTGGACCAGGGCATCTCGCTGGAAATCGAAGAAACGAAATCCGCTGCCCGGTGTTGCCGGTCGTGGCGCGGTTGCCAATATCAATGGCTCAAGCGTGGGTGAGCTTTGTAGTTCAATTTCCAGTGCGTTTTCCAAAATCGGTGTTTCAGCCTGCTCAGCTTCCTCAACAAACCAATCCTCGAGTAACAGCAGGTCACTTGCCTGTCGCAAGCGCTGAATAGGCTTTGGATAACGCAGTGTCAGTCTGTCAGCCTGCCACTGTTCCTCGTCTCGATCTGACGGGGATTCGTTGCTGAAGATCGAAATTTCTATCTGAAACCAGCGTTCGTCACTCTGGGCCAGGACTGACGGTGCCGAAAACCCCGTCGCCACAATCAGGCCAGCGGCTAACAAGGTAAAACGTCTTAATGTGCTTTGGCCAGGCATGCAGATAATCCGGGTTAAGTTACTTGCCGTTCAACGATTTTGAATTTATCCAGCAATTCACTGATGAAGTCCAGTTTATCATCGGCGTCGCTGCAATTATGAACAAATTGTAGCTGATTAGCGCTGCCCAGTTTGTAAAGCGCCGGTGCGCCCTGAATCATCTGCACAATCGAAAGCGGGTCGACTCGGGTTTGGGCGGAGAATTCAATGCGCCCGCTGCTGATATTGGCGTCGATCTTCTTGATTCCATAGGTCTCGGCCTTGAGTTTTAGCTGGGTTAAGCGGAATAGCAGCTTCAGCGGTCTGGGCAGCAGGCCAAAGCGATCGATCATCTCGACCTGTAGCTCTCGCAGCTCATCATCATCGAGTGTCGCCGAGATTCGTTTATACATGATCAGTCTAATGTGCACGTCCGGTAAATAATCTTCAGGAATGAGGGCGGGTATTCTGAGATTAACCTCGATGGATTTATCCAGATCCAGCTCCGGATTCGGCGTGCGTCCTGCCCTGATCGCAGCGACCGCCGATTCCAGCATTTCGGTATACAGCGAGAAGCCAATTTTTTGCATATGACCGCTCTGTTCGTCGCCTAACAATTCACCGGCGCCGCGAATTTCAAGATCATGGCTTGCCAGGGTAAAACCGGCACCCAGTGTCGTGGCCGATTGAATGGCTTCAATTCTTTTCAGCGCCCCTGGGCTAAGCTTGTTGTGACTTGGCAGCAGTAGATAGGCATAGGCCTGATGATGGGAGCGACCGACTCGGCCGCGCAGTTGATGCAGCTGAGCCAGGCCGAATTTATCGGCCCGATGAATCAGGATCGTATTGGCGCTTGGTATGTCGATACCGGTCTCGATGATGGTGGTGCACAACAAAATGTTATAGCGCTTGTGATAAAAGTCGGCCATGACTTTTTCCAGTTCGCGCTCTGCCATCTGCCCATGAGCAATGCAGATTCTTGCCTGAGGGACTAATTCCTGTAAGTGCTGCGCGGCTCTATCGATTGATTTTACTTCGTTGTGCAAGAAGAAAACCTGGCCGCCACGTAATAATTCACGCGAGATGGCTTCCTTGATCAGGCTGTCCTGTTGTTCGCGTACAAAAGTTTTTACCGAGAGGCGACGCGCAGGGGGCGTGACGATTAATGACAGATCACGGATACCCGACAACGCCATGTTTAAAGTGCGCGGTATTGGCGTCGCGGTAAGAGTGAGAATGTCGACATTGGCGCGCAGAGATTTTAGTTTTTCTTTCTGTCTGACGCCAAAACGATGCTCTTCGTCAATGATAAGCATTCCCAGATTATCGTAATCGATTTCGCCATTTAACAACTTGTGAGTGCCGATGAGGATATCTACTTTTCCGGCCGCCACATTTTTCAGACTTTCATTCTGCTCGCTGGTGGATTTGAAACGGGAGATTACATCGACAACGATCGGCCAGTCAGCGAAACGATCTTTAAAGCTTTCATAATGCTGCTGAGCGAGCAGGGTAGTTGGAACCAGTATCGCTACCTGTTTATTGTTCTGTACGGCGACGAAGGCGGCTCGCATTGCAACTTCGGTTTTTCCAAAGCCGACATCGCCACAAACCAGTCGGTCCATGGTGCGTTCGCTTCTCATGTCTTCGATTACCGCTTCGATGGCGTTTTCCTGATCGGGGGTTTCTTCGAAGGGGAAACTGGCAGAAAATTTCTCATAGTCTTCGGCATCACAGGTATATTTAAAGCCTTTTTTCGCTTCTCGTTGCGCGTAGATATTGAGTAGCTCGGCGGCGACGTCGCGAATTTTTTCTGCGGCTTTGCGTTTGGTTTTTTGCCAGTGATCGGTGCCCAGATGATTAATCGGCGCGGCTTCTTGTTCCGCGCCGCTGTAGCGGCTGATCAGATGTAAGGAAGCTACCGGCACATACAGCTTGGCGTCGTTGGCATATTCGAGAGTCAGAAACTCTGTCGCCTGGCCATCGGTGGTAATGGTTTGCAAGCCGCGAAACCGTCCGACACCATGATCGATGTGAACCACCGCATCGTGGATGCGTAATTCGGTGAGGCTCTTTATGATAAAGTCGGCATTGCTTTGATTTTTCTTGCGCCGGCGGCGCTGTGCAATGCGGTTGCCGAATAGCTGTGCCTCGGTGATCAGCACCAAATTTTGCTCTGGCAGCCACATCCCCTGATCGAGGGGGGCAATGGTAATTCCGATGGACTGCTTGGCCTCTATAAATTCTTGCCAGTGCGCAAAACTTGTTGGAATAATATCTACCTGCTTAAGTATCTCAAGCAAGGTTTCTCGTCGGCCGGCAGATTCGGCGCAAAACAGCACGCGCTGATTCCCGTTGTCTGCGATAAATTGCTGCACGGCGGAGAAGGGCTTCTTCAGTTTGGCGTCGCTGGCCAGATCTGGCAGCGCCGCACTGTGCAGACTGAATGCGCTACGGCTGTCTTTAAAACTAATTTGTCTGAACTTTTTCAAGCTGGAGAGCACGGAATCAATTGGTAGAAATATTTCTTCCGGCGTCAGTATCGGGCGATAGCGATCTATTTGTCGGTCTTCATAGCGGCTCACAATATCTTTCCAGAAATTGTCGCCCGCTTGTTTTAGATCGCCGATCCTGCAAAAGGTTGTGGTAGCAGGGAGAAAATCGAACAGGGAATTCAGTTCTTCAAAGAACAGGCTCAGATAATATTCCAGCCCCGGGGAATTGATGCCCTCACTCACGTCCTGGTAGATCGGGCATTGTCTAAGATCGAGATCAAAACGTTCTCTGAATTCGCTGCGAAAGGCGGAGATGCCTCTTGCATCCAGTGGATATTCTCTGCCAGGTAACAGGCGTATATTGTCTACCCGATGATCAGAGCGCTGGCTTTCAGGATCAAAGATACGTAAGGTTTCGATTTCATCGCCGAGTAGATCGATGCGGAAAGGAAACCGACTACCCATGGGGTAAATATCGATGATCGAGCCGCGGACCGCGAATTCGCCATGTTCAAACACAGAATCAACCGATTGATATCCGGCATTTACCAATTGTGTGCGCATTTCGCTGATAGGCAGTTCTTGCCCAATACTGAGATCGAGACTATTGGCGCTTATATATTTTTGCGGTGGCAGTTTATGCATCAAACTGGTAATCGAGACCACCAGGATGCCCTGCTTGAGTCGCGGCAGGTGATAAAGTGCGCTCAGGCGATCGGATATGGTGTCCTGATGGGGGGAGAAATTGTCGTAAGGCAATGTTTCCCAGTCTGGCAGGCTGAAAACATCCAGCGACCCATGGGGAGTATTACTTTTGGCGCAAAAATATCTTAGCTCGCGCTTGAACTGTTCGACTGATTCATTGTCTTCACAGACCAGTAACAGGGGACCTTCGCTATTAGCGACGGCACTGGCAATGGCGAGGCTTGTGGCCGAACCAATGGCCTGATTCCAGTAGCAGCTGAGTTGACTGTCTTCCGGCAGTGGGGGATTAAAAATATTTGCCATGAATAGGTTTTGCAATGAGCCAGGCTAGAGATTGAGCTGTCGCTCCGGCATCAGGGCAGGAAAAACAGCGACCAACAGAATAGCCGGTAATTGTATCTCAAATAGCCCGGCGAAGCAGGCTTGAATAAATAAACCCTGCAAGGCTACTTAATAACAGCCTGTTGTGTTGCACTGGCAATCCTTTCACAAGATAATACCGGCCTTCTCAAATCCGGTAATTAGTCGATGGCTAGTGAGCCGCCAAAAAAGGGTTTTTTGTGGACCGTCCAAGCGTAGATGATTATTTCGGTGACTGGAAACAGCGCGAAGCATTAGTGCAGGAAATGATTCCTGTGATCGGCCGATTATTCAGTCAAAGGAATGTTGGCTTGTATATCTATGGGCGATCGATTCACAACCGCTCGGTGACATTTATCATGAAATCTCATCGCTTTGTGCGGCAGATAGAGCGCAATGAGATGTCAGAGTTTGAGTCACACCCGGTACTCATGGCATTAGCCAAGCTGGACCTGGAGCATGCCCAGATCGATCTGGGCAAGCTCACCGTGCGCTTTATGGAACATCTCGAGGAAAAAGGCGATGGCGCACTCGGCGTGGATGAATTTGTGCATGGCGAATTGGCTTATCTGGACGGGGTGAAGAGCAAGCCGGTTGAGAAGTGCCAGGACGTAGTGCTCTACGGTTTCGGTCGTATTGGTCGATTGATGGCGCGATTGCTTATCGAGCGCACCAGCACCGCTGAAGTTATGCGGCTTAAGGCGATTGTGGTGCGACCAGGTGGAGAAGGTGATTTGCAGAAGCGGGCCAGCCTGTTCAACCGGGATTCGGTACACGGCGCTTTTCAGGGCACCTTGCGGGTCGATGAAAAGACGAATAGTCTGATTGCTAACGGTAACGAGATGAAGGTGATCTATGCCAATAGTCCGGATGAGATTGATTACACCCAGTACGGGATTCATGACGCGCTGATCATTGATAACACCGGAATTTGGCGCGACAAGGAAGGCCTTTCCCTGCATCTCAAATCCAAAGGTGCGGCCAAGGTTATTCTGACGGCGCCTGGCAAAGGCGATATCAAGAATATTGTCTACGGCATTAACGATGATCAAATTACCCCGGAAGATACGATAATTTCGGCGGCATCCTGTACCACTAATGCGATTGCCCCGGTGTTAAAAGTTTTAAATGACAAGTTTGGCATCCAGCAAGGCCACGTGGAAACTGTGCATGCTTATACCAATGATCAAAATTTAATTGACAACTATCACAAGGGTAGTCGTCGGGGTCGGGCAGCGGCTTTGAATATGGTGCTGACTGAAACTGGCGCGGCCAAGGCCGTGGTCAAGGCGATACCCGAATTGGAAGGAAAATTAACTGGTAACGCGATAAGGGTCCCGATTCCCAATGTTTCAATGGCGATCCTGAATCTGACCCTGGAAAAGGCCGCGACCAGGGATGAGTTGAACGAATTTCTGCGGGATATTGCGCTGCACTCGAAGTTACAAAATCAGATCAGTTATACCGAGGCGGCCGATGCGGTATCCAGCGATTTCGTTGGCACCAGAGAAGCGGGGATTGTGGACTCCAATGCCACCATAGTGAATGGCAATCACTGTGTCTTGTACCTGTGGTACGACAATGAGTTTGGTTACTGCTGTCAGGTAGGCCGAATGGTGTATAAAATGGCGGGCATTACTTATCAGCAATACCCGCTTGAAGAGAGCTAGCTAGCAGCGCCACTGAACTTGTCGAAATTTACTAACAAGCCGCGTTAATAAGACGCTAATGGATAGAATTCCTGTAGGTTCGGCTGCGCAAGCCTGGGGATGAATTCAAATTGAAGCAACGGCATAGTAGCTGGCAATTTTAGTGGCTTAGACCTATAATATGCACCGCTTAAAAAGCACCTTTTTAAGCGGCACCAAGATTCCAATTCTTATACCCAGATTTCTGCTGTTATGTGATTTTTATAACAGCGGACGGGTATTCTTTTTTCACGCTCGGAGTTCATGACTCCTGGCAACATAGACTTGAGCAATGATCAGGATAAAACGCGGTCTGAATCTCCCAATTTCCGGAATGCCTGAGCAGCTTATTGGGGACGCCCAGCCGACCCGATCTGTGGCTTTGCTTGGCGGCGATTATATTGGCATGAAGCCGACTATGTTGGTGAGTCAGGGGGATCGGGTAAAACTCGGACAGGCGCTGTTCAGCGATAAGAAAAATCCCAGGGTAATGTATACCTCGCCAGGGAGTGGTGTAGTGTCCGTTATTAATCGCGGTCTGCAACGTAAGTTACTCTCCGTGGTTATCGAACTGGATGGCGATGAGCAGGTAAAGTTGAACAGCTATACCGCGAGCGAACTCAGCAAGCTATCCCGTGGGGCGATCGTCGATGATTTGCTCACATCCGGCTTATGGACTGCCTTGCGTACGCGGCCTTTCAGCAAAGTAGCGGACCCTGACTGTTGCCCGCACTCATTGTTTATCAATGTCATGGACACCAATCCGTTGGCGGCGAGCCCTTCGCTAATCATGCAATCGGGGATTGAAGACTTTGTCACCGGCGTTAATGTGTTGTCGCGCCTGCCAGCGGGGAAAACCTATGTCTGTGTCGATAGAAAGGTAGACAGCCTGCTGCAACAACAAGTCTTCGCGCAGGGGGTAGTGGTGCAGGAATTCAGGGGACCCCATCCTTCGGGCCTGACTGGAACTCATATTCATTACCTGGAACCGGCCGGGGTCAGCAAACAGATCTGGTCGCTTAATTATCAGGACGTTATTGCGATCGGAAAATTGTTCAGCACAGGTCGGCTCAGCATGGAGCGCATTATTTCATTTGCCGGACCGCAGGTCAGCGAACCGCGACTGATCAAGACCCGCATCGGTGCCAGTCTCAGTGAAATGAGTGCTGGCGAATTAGAGCCCCACGAGAGCCGGCTTATTTCCGGGTCGGTATTGGGCGGCCGCAAGGCTGAAGGCGTCGAGTGTTATCTCGGCCGCTATCACTTGCAGGTTTCAGTTTTGCGAGAAGGCAGGGAGCGGCCTCTTTTTGGCTACCTCTCCCCGGGGGCAAATCGCCACTCGGTAATGGGAATCTATATCTCCGGGATTTATAAGGACAAACGCTTTGCCATGTCTACCAGCACCCAGGGTAGTCCGCGCGCGATGGTGCCCATAGGCGCCTATGAAAAAGTTATGCCGCTGGATATATTGCCTACCCATTTATTGCGCGCATTAATAGTTGGAGACATCGAGACGGCGCAGAATCTTGGCGCGTTGGAACTTGATGAGGAAGATCTGGCACTTTGCAGTTATGTCTGTCCAGGCAAGTATGAATATGGCCCGATTCTTCGGGAAAATCTCACTCTGATCGAGAAAGAAGGATAGGGACAGATGGGATTACGCAGAGTACTGGATGAAATCGAGCCGCATTTTAAGCCGGGCGGAAAATTCGAGGCCTGGTATGCCGTATTTGAAGCGGTGGATACCATCTTCTACACGCCAAGCAAAGTCACCACCGCACAGCCCCATGTGCGTGACGGCATTGATCTCAAGCGGATCATGATCACGGTCTGGATTGCGGCGTTCTTTCCGATGTTTTACGGTGTGTATAACCTGGGCTTTCAGGCCAATAGTACCATTCTAATGATGGGGCTGGAGGGCAGCGGCGACTGGCATGAAATGTTTATCAGCCTGTTGGCTGGCCACAATCCAGCAAGTCTCTGGGACAATATGTGGTTTGGTTTGGTGCACTATATTCCTCTCTATTTCATTGTTTTTTTGGTAGGGGGATTTTGGGAAGTGCTGTTCGCGACGAAGCGCGGTCACGAAATCAATGAAGGATTTTTTGTTACATCGATTCTTTTTACCCTGATACTCCCGCCCGATATTCCTCTGTGGCAGGCGGCACTGGGAATCAGCTTTGGTGTGGTAGTGGGTAAAGAAGTATTTGGAGGCACCGGCAAAAATTTTCTCAACCCGGCGCTAACCGGCAGAGCCTTTCTGTTTTTCGCCTATGCTCCGCAGATATCAGGTAACGCGGTTTGGACCGCGGTCGATGGATTCAGTGGCGCCACGGCAATAGATGGATACAGCGCGGCCACCGCGCTTAGTCAGATTGCGGCCGAGGGTTTGCCCGCTATCGCCGCCGCTACCGGCCGTGAGTTAAGCTGGCTGAACGCCTTCTTTGGTCAGATGCAGGGCTCTATCGGAGAGACCTCCACTCTGGCTATCCTGTTGGGGGCCTGTCTGTTACTGATCACTCGTATCGCCTCCTGGCGAATCATGCTCGCTGTCTTTTTAGGCATGTGTGCTACCGCGACCTTGTTTAATCTGATCGGCTCGGAAACAAACCCCGCTTTTGCAACTCCCTGGTACTGGCATTTTGTACTCGGTGGTTTTGCCTTCGGCATGGTGTATATGGCAACCGATCCGGTTTCTGCCGCAATGACAAATACCGGCAAGTGGATATTCGGTGGTCTTATCGGATTCATGGTTGTTTTAATAAGAGTGCTTAACCCGGCTTATCCGGAAGGCACGATGCTGGCGATTTTGTTTGCCAATCTGTTTGCACCGCTGATTGACTATTTTGTGGTGAAGGCAAATATCAGCAGGAGGCGAGCGCGCGGTGTCCTCTAAAGATTCAACCTCGAAAACACTCACAGTCGCTTTTTTTCTCTGCGTGATTTGTTCTATTCTCGTCTCCGGTACCGCGGTGTTGTTAAAACCAAGGCAGGAAGCGAACCGGGTGCTGGATAGAAATAAAAATGTTCTGAGTGCGGCAGGGATGTTTGATGCGCTTATAAACAGCGACGAGGAAGTCGATCAAATCTTCAGCCGGTTTACGCCGCGCATCGTCGATCTGCATACGGGCCGCTTTCTTCTCGATGCAGAACTGGAAGCGCTACAGATAGACGTTGAGAGCTATGATCAGCGACTGGTAATCAACGACAGCAATTACTCCGAAGCCATTCCTCGACAGCAGGACCTTGCCAATTTGAAACGCCGAGTCAATTATCAAATGGTCTACATAATGGAAGAAGCCGGAGAACTGGATACCCTGGTGATACCTGTTAGTGGTTATGCGCTATGGGGTATTCTGTACGGGTTTCTGGCTCTGGAAGGGGACGCAAATACGGTAAAGGGCCTGGCATTTTACGAATTAAAAGAAACGCCGGGCCTGGGGGCCGAAGTGAGAAATCCCAGTTGGACCGGCTTGTGGCCAGGCAAACAGGTTTACAACGACGCGGGTGAGGTAAGTCTTCGTGTGGTCAAAGGGGCGGGAAGTGGTGACTTTCAGATCGATGGCTTGGCAGGCGCAACACTTACCAGTCACGGTGTGGACAATCTGATTCAGTACTGGCTGGGTGAGGATGGTTTTGGGCCGCTATTGGCGGATATACGAAGCAGCAGAGGCGGGCGCTAAGATGGCTGCGGTAAAACAGGTATTACTCACTCCGCTGTTTGAGAATAATCCGATCACCTTGCAAATTCTTGGCGTGTGTTCCGCCCTGGCGGTTACCACACAGCTGAGCGTGACCCTGGTCATGTGTATTGCCTTGACCTTGGTGACTGCATTTTCCAATTTTTTTATCTCCATGATTTGCCACCACATGCCCACCAGCATTCGTATCATCGTGCAGATGACGATTATTGCGTCTCTGGTTATTACGGTCGATCAGTTCTTGCAGGCCTTTGCTTATGAGATAAGCAAAGATCTCAGCGTGTTTGTTGGTTTGATAATTACCAACTGTATCGTCATGGGACGCGCCGAAGCGTTTGCCATGAAGAATCCTCCCGTGATCAGCTTTCTGGACGGAATAGGAAACGGATTAGGCTACAGTCTGGTGTTGATTAGCGTTGCCTGTATTCGCGAACTTTTCGGCTCGGGAACCCTGCTTGGATTTGAAATATTACCTTTGATAGAGAACGGTGGCTGGTATCAGCGCAATGGCCTGATGCTACTTTCTCCCAGCGCTTTTTTCATAATCGGTTTTCTGGTATGGGCATTACGCAGTGTGAAAACAGAACAAGTCGAAGCGCGAGAGTATCGATTGGCGCCGCAGAGTAAAGAAGAGGGGTCATTCTAATGGAACAGTTGCTTAGCCTTTTCATAAAGGCTGTATTTATTGAAAATATGGCGCTGCAGATGTTTCTCGGCATGTGTACTTTTCTCGCGGTATCGAAAAAAGTCGAGACCGCAATAGGGCTCGGCGTTGCCGTTGTTGTGGTGCAAGTCATTACAGTGCCGGTGAATAATATTATATTCAACCAGCTTTTGAGAGATGGCGCTTTGGATTGGTTGGGAATGCCGGGCCTGTCACTGCAGTTTCTCGGCTATCTTTGTTATATCGGCGTAATTGCCGCGATGGTGCAAATACTGGAAATGTTTCTCGATAAGTTTGTGCCGGCACTGTACAACGCCCTCGGAGTTTACCTGCCCCTGATTACAGTAAATTGCGCAATTCTCGGCGCGACTCTTTTCATGGTAGAGCGCGATTATTCCTTTTCTGAAAGTGTTGCCTTCGGCCTGGGCTCCGGCTTTGGCTGGGCTTTGGCGATTGTTGCGCTGGCGGGTATTCGTGAAAAACTAAAATACAGTGATATTCCAGAAGGTTTACGCGGACTCGGGATCACATTTATCACGGTAGGTTTGATGTCATTGGGATTTATGTCATTAAGCGGAGTCTCACTGTAGATAACTATTCTTAAGATGATCGATATAACAACAATTGTTGGCGGGGTCGCCTTATTTACCATCGTGGTAATGCTGCTGGTGGTGGTTATTCTGTTAGCGCGCGCGCGACTGGTAAGCAGTGGCGATGTGCATATCGAAATCAATGGCGATCCGCAGAGGTCAATTACCGTTCCCGCCGGCGGGAAACTGCTCAACACCTTGGCCGACGCCGGTATATTTTTGTCATCTGCCTGCGGTGGTGGTGGTACTTGTGCTCAATGTAAGTGTCAGGTGATTGAGGGAGGCGGCTCAATGTTGCCGACCGAAACCGGATTCTTCACTCGTGGTCAGGCAAAAGATAACTGGCGCCTTTCCTGTCAGGTTGCCGTTAAGCAGGACATGAAAATTCAGGTTGCTGCCGAATTCTTCGGGGTAAAGCAATGGGAGTGTAGAGTACGTTCTAACGATAATGTTGCCACCTTTATCAAGGAATTGGTGTTGGAGATTCCTGCAGGGGAGAGCGTCGACTTTCGGGCCGGTGGTTATGTTCAGTTGGAAGTTCCTCCCCATGTTGTTAACTATAAAGATTTCGATATAGGGAAGGAATATCGTAGCGACTGGGAGCAATTCGGGTTATTCAAACTTGTCTCTAAAGTAAGCGATACCACGACCAGAGCCTATTCGATGGCGAACTATCCCGACGAGAAAGGCGTGATCAAGTTCAATATTCGAATATCAACACCCCCTCCGGGAACCAACTTCCCTGCTGGCAAGATGTCATCCTATGTTTTCAATCTTAAGCCGGGTGACAAGATTAAAGTAATCGGTCCGTTTGGGGATTTCTTCGCCAAGGATACCGATGCAGAAATGGTATTCATCGGAGGCGGTGCCGGTATGGCGCCAATGCGATCGCATATATTCGATCAGCTGCGAAGATTGAAGAGTAAACGTAAGATAAGTTTCTGGTATGGTGCGAGAAGCTTGCGCGAGATGTTCTATGAAGAAGACTACAATATGCTCGCGGCAGAGAACGAAAACTTCGAGTGGAATATTGCTCTTTCGGATCCTCAGCCTGAAGATAACTGGTCGGGCCTGACCGGATTCATTCATAATGTTGTGCTGGAAAACCATCTTAAAAATCATCCGGCACCGGAAGATTGTGAATACTATATGTGCGGCCCTCCCATGATGAACGCGGCGGTAATCAGGATGCTGAAGGAATTGGGGGTGGAGGATGAAAATATAGCGCTGGATGAGTTTTCATGAAAAGGGACTTTCGTGAAAATATTATTTTTGAGGAACTTTTTGAGAAAATACTTTCGTGAAAAAGATACTGCGTCGTTATAGTTTTTCTATTGTTTTCCTGATCTTGCTGGCCGGCTATGCATTCCTGTTTAATGGTAGCGATGGTGAAATTCACAGGCTCGACGGATTCACTATGGGTACTAGCTATCAAGTACAAATAGTGGATATGCCTGCCGGGATTGGCAGCGAGGAAATTGCCGCGGATGTTAACGAGCTTCTGCGGCAACTCGATAGTGAAATATTTTCTACCTATGCCGCAAATTCGGAGTTATCCCGCTTCAATCGTCAGGCTGTTGATACTCCCTTTATAGCGTCGGCGAAAATGATTGAAGTGTTGCTATTGGCTCAGGAAATTTCCGCGCAGAGTGCGGGGGCATTTGATATCACAATCGGGCCATTAGTAAATCTGTGGGGATTTGGCCCGACAATACAGCCAGTTGATGCCATGCCAGAGCAGGCCCAAATTGATGCGGCTCTGAGTTCCATCGGATATCAACAGCTGCTGATAGATCCAGCGCAATCCGAGATTCGAAAGAGCAAACAGCTGTACGTTGATCTAAGTGGTATTGCCAAGGGCTATGCAGTCGATCAGTTGGCCGAGTATTTCGATGAGCTGGGTGTAGAGAACTACTTTCTGGAAATTGGTGGTGAGCTAAAGATAAAAGGTTTTAAACCGGGAAATGAAAGTTGGGTTCCCGCGATAGAAGCGCCATTGGATACCGCTTCGCAGGTGTATGAAATTTTCTTCAGTCGCGGCGAAAAGATTGCTGTTGCCGGCTCAGGAGACTATAGAAATTATTTTGAAGAGAATGGTATCAGATACTCCCATGAAATCGACCCACGTACGGGCCGGCCAATCTCACACAATCTCGCGGCGGCCTATGTGATTGATGAATCTGCCGCACGCGCCGATGCGCTGGCAACGGCGTATATGATTCTTGGCCTGGAGGCGGCAAAAGAACTGGCGGCAAGCCAGGGGCAGGCGGCGTACTTTATTTACACGACAGACGGCACTGATTTCAAAGAGTATATTAGCGATGAGTTTTCCGTTTATCTGGAGGCTAACTGAGTCGCATGATGCAGGTATTATTAAGCTTTGTTGCCATCGCGACAGTCATCTTATTGATGTCGGTGGGGGTGTTGTTCGGCCGCAAGCCAGTACAGGGCTCCTGCGGGGGTATGAATAAACTGGATGGCTTAAGCGAGTGTGAGATTTGCGGCGGCGATCGCGTTAAATGCAAGCAGACCAAATCAAAGCAGACCAAAGAAAATAGGCCCGAGTAATCGAGCCAAGCCGGATTCAACCGCCATGAAAAAATATGAATTCGACATTATCGTAATCGGCAGCGGTCCCGCGGGCGAAGCCGCGGCTATGAATTCGAAAAAGAAAGGTTATTCAGTCGCGGTAGTTTGTGATCTTGAATACGTGGGAGGCAGCTGTACCCACCTTGGAACGATTCCATCGAAGGCGCTACGCCATTCAGTTAAACAGGTAATGCAATTCAATAGCAATCCCATGTTCAGGGATTTTGGCGATGCACGGAAATTGAGCTTTCAACAGATATTGAAACACACCGAACGGGTTATTTATGAGCAAGTGAGAATGCGAGCTGATTTCTACGAAAGGAATCAAATTTCCATTATCAAAGGCAGGGCAAGTTTTCTCGATAAGCACACCATCAAGCTGATTGGGAAACGGAAGAAGTTGACGGCCGCTCATTTCATCATTGCAACCGGCTCCAGGCCATATCATCCGCCCGCAGTAGATTTTAGTCATCCCTGTGTATTCGACAGCGATACTATTTTGAGTCTTGACCATTCGCCGCGCAAGATTACAGTAATTGGGGCCGGCGTGATTGGTTGTGAATACGCTTCGATTTTCGGCGGCCTCGGCGCCAAAGTAGAGTTAATAAATCCTTCCTCAAGTCTGCTTAATTTTCTTGATTCCGAAATTTCTGATGCCCTTACTTATCATCTTCGAAATGTAGGCGTGCGCAGTCGTCACAATGAAGAATTTCAAAAGATGGAGTACTTCGATGATCATGTCGTTACCTATCTGCAATCGGGCAAGAGAATCCGCAGTGACATCGTGCTGTGGGCAAATGGCCGCTCGGGAAACACTCACGCTCTGGGACTGAAACAGATTGGACTGAGCGCCAACAGTCGTGAGCAAATTGCCGTTAATGAAAAATACCAGACAGGCGTGAAGAATATTTATGCGGCAGGCGATGTCATTGGTTGGCCTTCTCTGGCGGGTGCCGCTTATGATCAAGGCAGGGCTGCCAGCAATGCCATCGTGGCGCCCGATGAATGTTATCCGGTTAAAGAGGTAGCGACAGGAATTTATACGATTCCTGAAATCAGCACCTTGGGAGCAACCGAAGCTGAGCTGACGGAAAAGAAAATCCCCTACGAAGTCGGCAAAGCTTTTTTCAAGAATACGGCGCGTGCCCAGATTACCGGCGAAAGGGTGGGAATGTTAAAGCTAATTTTTCATTTTGAGACGCTGGAATTACTGGGCATTCACTGTTTCGGTGACCAGGCATCGGAGATCGTTCACATCGGTCAGGCTATTATGCGTCAGCCTGCTCCAGCCAATAGCATGAAATATTTCCTAACCACCACCTTTAATTACCCCACCATGGCAGAGGCCTACAGAACGGCTGCGCTGGATGGACTGAACAGGGTGTTTTAACTAGGCCGAAGCGACAGTCGGCCGCCTCGGCGTGCTTGCCATCGGTTAAAAACAGGGTTAATTTGCGAGTGCTGAAGCAAAATGAGCGAAACCTAAAAAGAATTAAGTTGTAGTGGCTATAGATTTACAGCCAGGCTATTAGGGAGAGATTAAATGAAAAGAACTGCCAGAGATATTCTGCAAGAGAAAGGCGGTCACATGATTACCATCAACGCCGATGCCACGGTATTTCAGGCATTGACTGTCATGACCCAGAATAAGGTCGGGTCCATCGTGTTGCTTGAAGATGAAAAGATAGTCGGTATCTGGACAGAGCGGGATCTGATGTTCAGGGCATTGGAGGAAGGCTTCGATCCCAAGACGGCGCGTCTGAAGGACAATATGAGCGAACACCTGATCTCTGCTAACGTCGATGAGCAAGCCTATCAGCTTTACGATAAATTTCTCGGCCGGCGTATTCGCCACCTGTTAATCGAAGAGGATGGTGAATATATCGGGCTGCTCTCCGTGGGTGATGTAATGAAGGCCAATTTGCAGCAAAAAAATGAGGAATTCGATGAGCTCAATAACATGGTGAGCCTCGAGTACTACGAGAACTGGAAAGACCTTCAGTCTGAGCGTTAATTTAAGTCCGTGGACAACACTCCAGTGCTCACACATTGGCTTGTGTGTTTTGTCGGCTGCTTCCGAGCGCAGACAAAACACTTGCTATCAATCGTCTATGCGTGTAGATTTTCAGCGCTATTAAGGGTGAACATCCTTTTGGGATGTGCAAAGGCTGCAGAAGAAAGCTTTAGCAAGATTAAGAAGTAACGATACATAAAATTAGAATAACGAGCCGACTACTTTAATCTGACATTCAATTGGTATTTTGCAGAATAAGTGCCCTGGTTCTGCAAAAATTGATGGTTTAATTGGCTCCCGTTACAGAGTGGATCTACTCGATGGGAAGTGACATACAATCCTTGGCATCCTCTGCCAAAGTTGATGATTCTCTACTGAATCATGCGACGGGATTGTCTTCCCCTGAAATTCCCATTGGCCGTCCTCAATCAAGGTCTGGTCATCGATCTCTTTCACATCTATCGTTGAACTCCGGTATTTATTCCCTGAGTGGTGTTTGCTTTGTTTTACGTTCTCCCTGTTTGTCAGTGAGTGGCGAGTATTAGAGTAACTGCAATAAAACATTGGTTTATGAGCTTGATGCAATGATTCGAAGGTGGCTGGATAGGCTGTTGTACTTTTAAAGAAGTGGAAACAGGTGTTAGTCAGAATCAGTTGGCCTCGTAAGGCAATAACAGTTCGGGATATTTGGAGTTGAAGGCTTGGAATTATCTAACGAATTTTTAGACGGCTTTAAACCGTTTCTTTTCTATTTCGCCCTGGTGTTGGCCGTAGTGGTCATCATGCTGGGCCTGTCCTATTTTCTTGGTCAGCGCCCGCACTCCCATTCCAAAGATCTGCCATTCGAGTCAGGTATCGTATCGGTAGGTAGCGCGCAATTTCGTATCTCGGTGCATTTTTACCTGCCGGCCATATTGTTCATTATTTTCGATCTGGAAGTGGTCTTCCTGTTTGCCTGGGCGATTGCGGTCAAACAGGCTGGCTGGCCCGGGTTCATCGAGATATCGCTGTTTGTCTTTGTTCTGCTTGCCGCGCTGTTCTATCTGTGGCGCATAGGGGCACTGGACTGGCGAACGCAGACTCAGAAGCGAGAGTTAAAAACCCTTGCCGGACCGGGTGGCGTCACCAATAAGAAGGAATTCAAACTATGAGCTGGGAACTGCAAAAAGCGGACGATGCCTCTTCGCCCAAGCCTGGTGGCAGTGCCATGGATGAGTTCATTCGTCGCAATGTGGTGATGGCAAATCTCGAGGATATGGTGGCCTGGGGTCGTAAGAACTCAATCTGGCCGTTCAATTTTGGGCTTTCCTGTTGCTATGTCGAGATGGCAACCGCTTTCACCAGCCGTCATGACCTGGCGCGATTTGGTGCTGAAGTCATTCGTGGCACGCCGCGACAGGCCGATTTGATGGTTATTGCCGGAACCGTATTTCGTAAGATGGCACCCGTGGTAAAGCTGCTACATGAGCAGTTGTTGGAGCCAAAATGGGTGATCAGCATGGGTTCCTGCGCGAATTCCGGTGGTATGTACGATATTTACTCGGTGGTGCAGGGAGTGGATAAGTTTCTCCCGGTGGATGTCTATGTTTCAGGCTGTCCGCCACGTCCGGAAGCGCTGTTGCAGGGGCTGATTCTGTTGCAAGAGTCTATTGCTCGAGAGCGTCGTCCGCTTAGCTGGGTGATTAACGATCAGGGCATTATTCAGAAACAGGCCAACCCGGTACAAAGAGAAGTAAAGCATGCGGATAGAATCGCGGCGACAGAGCTTCGATCGCCTAATGACGTTTAATAAAAAAATCATAAATAACAATAAGATAAACTAAAAACATAAAGTAATTGCGAGTTAATGAAAATAGCAGAAGACAAGATAGATTCCATTCAAGAGGCTACCGCTCCCCTGCAGCAGTTGCGTCGGGATTTTGCTCCGCAAATTCTTGCCGAGCAGATTACTTGTGACGGTATTCCGACTGTCTGGGTTGATCGCCAGCATGTGAAGTCGATGCTGCGGGCATTACGGGATGAAACCAAACCTTGCTTTGAGATGTTGTTTGACTTAACGGCGATCGACGAGCGCCTCAGATGCCACCGGGAAGGCCAGCCAGCCAGCGAATTCACGGTGGTCTATCAGCTGATGTCGTTTCGAGGCAACTGCGATTTTCGGCTTAAAGTGCCGCTGATGGACAATGATTTAAACCTGCCTACGGTGATCGATTTGTGGCCAAGTGCCAACTGGTATGAGCGGGAAGTGTGGGACATGTTCGGCATTCACTTCGAAGGCCATCCAAATCTGTACCGCATCGTCTTGCCACCGACCTGGGAAGGGCATGCGCTGCGGAAGGAACACCCCGCCCGTGCCACCGAGATGGAGCCTTTTTCCCTGGACGACGAAAAACAGGATTACGAGCAGGAAGCGCTGAAATTCAAGCCCGAAGAATGGGGCATGAAGCGTGAATCCGAAAATTCAGAATTCATGTTCCTTAATCTGGGCCCTAATCACCCCTCTGTGCACGGTGCTTTTCGTATTGCCTTGCAACTCGATGGTGAAATTCTGGTGGATGCGGTGCCTGATATCGGCTACCACCATCGTGGTGCCGAGAAGATGGGTGAGCGCCAGTCCTGGCATACCTTCATACCTTATACCGACCGCATAGATTATCTCGGCGGCGTGATGAATAATCTGCCCTATGTGATGGCCGTTGAAAAAATGGCTGGTATCGAAGTGCCGGAGCGGGTCAAGGTGATTCGCATTATGCTTTCTGAGATGTTCCGTATCTGTAGCCATCTATTATTTTACGGAACCTTTGCCCAGGATGTAGGGCAGCTTTCGCCGATTTTTTATATGTTTGTTGAGCGGGAGCGCATATTTAATATTATCGAATCCATATGTGGTGCGCGTATGCATCCAGGTTGGTTCCGGATCGGCGGTGTCGCGCAAGATCTGCCCAATGGCTGGGAGAAGCGGATTGCAGAGTTGCTGGATTTTATGCCGGCGCGGCTGGACGAATACGACTCCATGGTGATGAATAATGGAATTCTGAAGAGACGCACCCAGGGTGTCGGTGTGTATAACACCGAAGAGGCTTTCAACTGGGGCGTTACCGGTGCCGGTTTGCGCGCAACCGGTCTTGAATGGGATTTCCGTAAACAGCGGCCTTACAGTGGCTACGAAAATTTTGAATTTGATGTGCCAATCGCAATCAACGGCGATAGCTATGATCGTTGCGCTATACGCGTCGAAGAGATGCGCCAGAGTTTACGCATCATCAAACAGTGCCTGGACAATATGCCATCGGGGCATTACAAATCCGATCACCCTTTAACGACTCCACCGCGCAAAGAAAATACCATGCAGGATATCGAAACCCTGATCAATCATTTTCTCAGTGTCAGTTGGGGGCCGGTGATACCTGCAAACGAAGTTAGTATGGCGGTCGAGGCGACGAAGGGGATCAATAGTTACTATTTGATCAGTGATGGCAGCACGACGTCCTATAGAACACGAATTCGTACTCCGTCTTTCCCCCATTTACAGATGATTCCGCAGATATCTCGTGGGTTTATGGTGTCCGACTTGATAGCCATTATCGCCAGCATCGATTTCGTAATGGCGGATGTGGATCGATGAGCAGCAGCGACGTAAAAATGAGCAATAACGTAATCGCCAGTACAGCGACCAGACCGCGCAAACTTTCGGCAGAAGAGATTGCTGAAATAGAACACGAGATGACACTGTATCCGGATAAAAGGGCGGTCGGTCTGGAAGCCTTAAAAATTGTGCAGAAATATCAGGGTTGGGTATCGGATGAAAGCTTGCTTGGCATATCCCGGTATCTGGATATTCCCGCCAGCGACCTCGAAGGTGTGGCTACCTTTTTTAATCTGGTTTACCGACAGCCGGTTGGAAAAAATGTGATGTTATTTTGCGATAGCGTCAGTTGTTGGATTATGGGCTGCGAAAACATCAAGCAAGCCATTAAAGACAAGCTGAATATCGACTATGGCGAAACCAGCAAAGATGGCGAGTTTACGCTGATTCCGGTTCCCTGTTTGGGCGATTGTGATCGAGCACCGGTAATGATGGTGGGGCCAGACCTGCACCGAAATCTGACGCCCGCGGCAATAGATAAAATAATATTGGACTACCAAAACAAATAAACCCAGTGGAATAGAAGTTGTAAATAACCCTTTAACAAAGAACATCGATATGTCACGGCCAGCAATGGATATTGCTGCCTATGAGGCGAGTGATGGGTATCAGAGTCTGCAGGCGATTGCTAAAGGTCTGAGTCCTGATGATGTTTTGCAGCAAGTAAAAGACTCGGGGCTCAAGGGGCGTGGCGGCGCTGGATTTCCCACCGGGCTTAAATGGAGTTTTGTGCCGAGAGGAGGCGATGCTCCCAAGCAGAAGTATCTGGTTGTCAACGCCGATGAAATGGAACCGGGCACCTTTAAGGACAGGTTGCTGATGGAGGGTGATCCGCATTTGTTAATCGAAGGCATGATTATCGCGGCGTATACCATTCAGGCCAGTAAGGCTTACATATTTCTGCGCGGTGAATATATCGTCTCTGGACAGCGGCTAAATCGTGCGATTTCTGAGGCGGCCGCGCGCGGCTATCTCGGTAAGAATATTCTCGGTACCGGTTTTGACCTGGACATTGTCGTGCACACCAGCGCTGGGCGTTATATCTGCGGTGAAGAGACGGCGTTGCTTAACGCACTGGAAGGCAAGCGCGCGACCCCCAGAGCGAAGCCGCCTTTTCCGCAGGTGAGCGGATTATGGGGCAAGCCGACGATCGTTAACAATGTAGAAACGATTTGTAATCTTCCGGGCATTATTACTTATGGGGTGGACTGGTATCACGGCCTGACTAAAGGCAGCGATCACGGCACCAAGTTATTTGGCGTCAGTGGCAAAGTTAAAACCCCGGGATGTTGGGAATTACCGCTGGGGCTTCCTATTCGTGAACTGTTCGAGGGTTATGCCGGTGGTATGCAAGACGGACTGGAGTTGCGAGGATTTTTGCCCGGGGGGGGCTCGACAGATTTCATGTTGCCGGAACATCTCGATGTCCTGCTTGATTACGATGCGATCGCCAAGGTAGGCAGTAGATTGGCTACCGGCACCATGATTATTCTGGATAATAAAACCTGTCCAGTTGGAATGGTCGGCAACTTGATGAAGTTCTTCGCCCATGAGTCCTGCGGATTCTGCACACCTTGCCGTGATGGATTGCCGTGGGTCGATGAAATATTCAATGAATTTGAAAGCGGGCGTGGTAGTGAGAAAGATCTACAGATACTGCACGATCATGTTGATTATCTGGGGCCAGGACGTACATTTTGCGCGCTGGCGCCTGGTGCAACAGCACCGCTGGGCAGTGGCTTAAAGCATTTTAAAGAAGATTTTGATCAGCATATAAAGCAGAAGTGCTGTCCCTATAAGCATTGACAGAAGTATTGAAAAACCATTAGGCGGCCAGCGCGCGGCAGAATGATAAGTTTGGAGTATTAGATGGCAAAAGTTGTTATAGATGGGGTGACTTACGAAGTGAATCCCGATAACAATCTGTTACAGGAATGTCTGTCGCAGGGCCTGGACTTGCCTTATTTTTGTTGGCATCCCTGCATGGGCTCGGTTGGCGCCTGTAGACAGTGCGCAATAAAACAGTACCGCGATGCCGATGACAAGAATGGCATGTTGGTCATGGCCTGCATGACACCGGCTACAGATGGTGCCATTATTTCTATAGACGATGAGCAAGCCAAATCTTTCCGTGCCAGCGTGATCGAAAGTTTAATGATTAGTCATCCTCATGACTGCCCGGTTTGTGAAGAAGGGGGCGAGTGCCACCTGCAAGACATGACCTTGATGTCAGGTCATAACTATCGTCGCTACGACAAGAAAAAAGTGACTCATCGCAATCAATATCTGGGTCCTTTTCTTAATCACGAGATGAATCGCTGCATCACTTGTTATCGCTGTGTGCGCTATTACGATGACTATGCCGGCGGCACCGATCTCTCCGCGCAGGCTTCACACCATCATGTGTATTTTGGCCGGCACGAGGAAGGGGTACTGGAAAGTGAATTCAGTGGCAACCTGGTAGAAGTCTGTCCGACCGGTGTTTTTACCGACAAGGCTTTCAGTCAGCACTATTCGCGTAAATGGGATTTACAGACAGCGCCATCAGTTTGTGTTGGTTGTTCCGTAGGCTGTAATACAGCGCCCGGCGAGCGATACGGTACGCTCAGACGCATTGTTAATCGTTATAACAACGAAGTGAACGGCTATTTTCTCTGTGACCGAGGTCGCTTCGGTTTTGATTTTGTCAATAATGAGGGGCGTCTACGGGACGCGGTTAAGCAACAGGGCGATACCTCGCAAGCCCTGAGCGGCGAACAAGTTCAATCAGTAATCAATGAATTTAAGACAGGCAAGACCATTGGCATAGGTTCTCCTCGGGCGAGCAATGAATCTAATTTTGCGCTGCGCGCTCTGGTTGGTGAAGATAATTTTTATGCCGGTTATTCCGATACAGAACACGAGGCGACACAGTTGATCTTGCAGCTGGCAAAGGACAAGGCTTTTCACAGCCCCAGCATACGCGAGATCGAACAGGCAGACGCGATAGTCATTCTGGGCGAGGATGTGACCAATGTTGCGCCTCGAATAGCACTGGCATTAAGACAGTCGGTGCGTAACAAGGCGCTTGAATTGGCCAGTAATAGCCGTATACCGCAATGGCAGGACGCGGCAGTGCGTGAACTGGCGCAGCATGATCGCAGCCCGCTAAGTATTCTCAGTACTTATGTCAGTCGCCTCGATGATGTGGCTTCGGACAGGGTGGTGGATACGCTGCAAAATTTGGCCGGCATCGCGTATGCGGTTGCGAACACGATTGCCAGTCAGTCTCCGTCTTCAAGTGATGTACCCACCGAACATGCAAGCGTGATTGAAAAAATTGCTGCTCAGCTGCAGGCGGCCAAACGCCCCTTGCTTATCGCCGGTAGCACGAGCGGTAATCTGGAATTAATAAAGGCGGCGGCAAATATCGCGCGGGCGTTGCAGCAGCAAAAGTCAACCGCGGTAGATCTGTGTCTATTGGTGCCAGAAGTGAATAGTCTTGGTATGGGCATGTTAACCACCGCCGAGAACAAACTAGGACGGGCGCTGGCGAAATTGCAGGATGGTTCGGCAACGCAGGCGATCGTGTTGGAGAATGATTTATATCGTCGCGCGCCGCAGGCTACGGTTGATGCGGCGCTGGAGAAAGCCGATAAATTATTGGTGCTGGATCAACTGGGTACGGCAACCACAGCGAAGGCAGACTATGTGTTGCCTACGACGGCGTTCTCGGAACACGAGGCAAGCTATATCAACTACGAAGGCAGGGCCCAATTAAGTTTTCAGGTTCACCGATGTCATAGCGGGGCTATGCCAGCATGGAGTTGGCTGGGTGCTGAACAGGTCGATGAGTTTGATGCCCTGGTCAATCGTTGTGCCAGTGAGGCAAAGGGTTTCAGTAATCTGAGTAAGATACTGCCTGATCCAGCCAGTTTTATCGCCGGGATGAAAGTGCCACGTCAATCACATCGCTACAGCGGTCGCACGGCAATGAAGGCCAATATTAATGTGCATGAGCCAAAACAAGCTGAAGACCCTGGCTCAGTAATGTCATTTTCCATGGAAGGAATCCCGGCGCAGAAAGACGCCGACGTCCTCGCTTCCTCATGGGCGCCAGGATGGAATTCCAATCAGTCTATTAGTAAATTTCAGGACGAGGTAAACGGCGAGCTGAAGCAGGGGCATCCGGGCACTTTATTAATCACCCGTGAAACTGCAGCGGCCGGATACTTTGATCCGGCAGACTCCAGCGTCTCTCCTTCCGCGAATGAGTTGCAGGTGTCGCTGGCTTATCAAATATTCGGTAGCGACGAACTTAGTGCCAAGTCAAATTCTGTACAGCAGCGCATGACTGATGCTTTTATAGGATTGTCTCCAGAAGACGCGCAGGCTCGAGAATTGAGCCAGGGTGACACGGTAAAATTAGGCACTACCGAATCAAATGCTGTGGTATGTATTCGAACTGGAATTAAGTCCGGCAGTGCAGTGATTTATTGTGGGGATGGGCAGGTTAATCCTACCGAACTGCCACAATGCATTGAAATAACAAAGAGCGGTGAGCAGAATTTATTGCGCGGCATTGAAGGGCTTATCGTCAGCGATTTATTGGAAGAGGACTATTAGATCATGACTTTCGAAGTTGGATCCGCACTAAGCATAGGCGTAATATTGGCAACAGTCATTGTTGTCGCGGCCATGCTTATCTGGGTGGAACGCCGATTGTTGAGCTTGTGGCAGGAACGACTTGGACCAAATCGGGTTGGTTATTTTGGTTTGCTACAAGTGGTCGCCGACATGATAAAAATCTTTACCAAGGAAGACTGGGTGCCTCCGTTTGCGGATAAGTTCAGCTTTGTCCTCGCGCCAGGCATTATCATGATGGTCATACTCATGAGTTTTAGTGTGATTCCCTTTGCGCCGGGAGTAGGTGTTGTCGATTCCAATATTGGCGTGCTGTTTGTGTTAGCTATGGCGTCTCTCGGAGCCTATAGCGTAATGTTGGGTGGCCTTTCTTCGGATAATAAATATGCATTACTAGGCGCTTTACGCGCCGCTGCGCAAATGGTTAGTTACGAAGTATTTATGGGTATTTCAATTCTGGGCGTCGTGGCGCTGTCGGGCAGCTTCAATCTTAGAGAAATAGTATTAGCCCAGACGGATGGTTGGTACGTTATTCCCCAGTTCATAGGCTTCGTTATTTTCCTGATTGCCGGTATTGCCGAGAGTCACCGTCTGCCATTCGATATTCCAGAGGCGGAGCAGGAAATTTGTGCCGGTTATCACACGGAATATTCCGGCATGAAATTCGGCATGTTTTTTGTCGGAGAGTATTTAGGCCTGGTGCTGATCTCTTCACTGATTACAGTGTTATTTTTTGGCGGTTGGCTTGGCCCCGCCTTTTTACCTCCTATAGTCTGGTTCTCTATTAAGGCATTTGGATTTATTGCTTTCTTTATACTATTGCGGGCGGCGATCCCCAGGCCAAGATATGACCAACTGATGAGCTATGGCTGGTTATTTCTATTACCGGTGTCTTTGCTTAATTTATTAGTTACCGGCGCAATAATTTTGAGTACACAGTAATGCGGCAGTTTCCTGGAGACAGCTATGTTTAATCTGATCAAAGATACACTGATTTCTCAGGTGGTTACTCTTTGGCGGGTGCTATTACATATGTTCGTCAAGGCGGACACAGTAGAGTATCCAGATGAGATGCCTTATATGTTTCCGCGGTGGCGTGGTCGTATTATTCTGAGTCGTGATCCTGATGGGGAGGAACGCTGCGTTGCCTGCAATTTATGTGCGGTTGCCTGCCCGGTCGATTGTATCGCCCTGCAAAAAACCGAGGACGAGGAAGGACGTTGGTATCCGGAATTTTTTCGTATCAACTTTTCTCGCTGCATCATGTGTGGCTTTTGTGAAGAAGCCTGTCCGACAAATGCTATTCAACTAACGCCTGACTTCGAGATGGCAGAGTATGAGCGACAGGACATGGTTTGGGAGAAAGAAGATTTGCTAATCAGTGGTACCGGCAAATATCACGATTACAATTTTTACAAGGTTGCAGGCAAGAAGATAGGTGGAAAGGATAAGGGCGAAGCCCAAAACGAAGCAGTTCCGGTCAATGTGAGGAGTCTATTGCCATGATCTTACTTTTTTACATTGCTGGTGCCGTCGCTATTATTTCCACGGTATGCGTTATTTTGCAAAGTAATATCACCCATGCGCTAATCTATTTAATTTTGTCTCTGCTTGCTGTGGCCGTAGTTTTCTATGTGCTTGGTGCTACCTTTGCCGCGGTATTGGAAGCCATCGTCTACGCAGGGGCGATCATGGTATTGTTCCTTTTTGTCATCATGATGTTGAACTTGGGGAAACGCAGCGAAGATCAGGAGCGAAGTTGGTCAGGGGTAAAAGTATGGGTAGCCCCTTCCGTTATGGCGGCCATTTTATTGGCGCAGCTGCTGAATGTATTAAGCCAGTATGAATACGATCTTATTCCAAAAGAAGTCAGCGTGCTGGAAGTGAGTGCCTTGTTATTTGGCCCCTATGTTTTGGCAGTTGAGCTGGCATCGATATTATTATTAGCGGGTCTGGTTTCGGCCTATCACCTGGCTAAAAAGTAAAACGAATAAAGGATAAGCAGAAAACACATGCAATCAATTCCGATAGAACATGGTTTGATTTTGGCGGGGATTCTCTTCGTGCTGGGGCTGCTTGGTGTTATGACCCGGCGCAATATCGTGTTCGTTTTGATGTCGCTCGAGGTCATGCTCAACGCAGGAGGCCTGGCATTTATCGTCGCATCCTCTCGTTGGGGTCATGCCGATGGTCAGGTGATGTTCTTGATGATACTTACCCTGGCAGCGGCGGAAGTCGCGGTGGGGCTCGGGCTAATTATACAGGTGTATCGACGCTTTCATACGGTCGATATTAACGTACTAAGTCAGATGAAAGGCTGAGGAAAGGAAACCAGAGTGCTTGATCTTATTTGGCTATTACCGACTTTTCCAGCATTGGGCTTTCTTGCTCTGGTATTGACCAGTGGGAATTTGCCTAAAAAAGCGGTGGCCTACATCGGAGCGGGTTCTATTGGTCTGTCATTTCTGGCGGCGGCGCTTATCGCGGCTCAGTTTCTAGCCAGCGGCGAAGATTATTTCCTGAAGGAAGTCTGGGTCTGGATGTCAGTTGGGAAGTTCACCCCTGGATTCAGTTTCTATCTCGACGGTCTGTCATTGGTGATGATGCTAATTATTACCGGTGTTGGCTTCCTGATTCATCTTTATTCTACCGGCTTCATGGTTGACGATCCGAGTTATAGCCGATTCTTCGCCTATATGAATTTGTTTGTGGCCTCGATGTTGATGCTGGTATTGGCAGACAATCTGGTACTGCTGTATTTAGGCTGGGAAGGAGTGGGGCTTTGTAGCTACTTGTTAATTGGTTTCTGGTATGAAAATCCAGCGAATGGCTATGCGGCCCGCAAGGCATTTGTGACCACCAGAGTCGGTGACACCTCCATGGCGATAGGGCTGTTCCTGCTGTTTGCCCAGCTTGGCACGCTGAATATTCAAGACCTGTTGCATGCCGCACAAACCCAATGGGCAGTAGGGTCCGGACTGGCGATCGCGGCCTCCTTGTTATTACTCGGTGGCGCGGTGGGCAAGTCGGCACAATTACCGTTACAAACCTGGCTGCCTGATGCGATGGCAGGACCGACTCCGATTAGTGCCCTGATCCATGCCGCGACGATGGTAACGGCCGGTGTCTATCTCATCGCCAGAACTCATATCTTGTTTGAGTTGGCGCCAAACGTGCAATTACTCGTCGCGTGGATTGGGCTGATCACCTTACTGATGGCTGGTTTTACCGCCATGACGCAACATGACATCAAGCGCATATTGGCGTATTCGACAATTAGTCAGATCGGCTATATGTTTCTCGGCTTGGGAGTAGGCGCCTGGTCCGCATCGGTATTTCACTTAATGACCCATGCTTTCTTCAAGGCACTGTTATTCCTTGCCGCGGGCACGGTAATCCTCAGTCTTCATCATGAGCACGATATTTTTAAGATGGGAGGTAAGCGTAAGCAGCTACCGATTGCCTTTGCGTCATTTATGATTGGCAGTCTTGCGCTTGCTGCATTTCCTTTTACCTCTGGTTATTTCAGTAAGGATGAAATTCTGCTCGCGGCCTTGGAAATGGAGGGTCCTGGCTTATGGCTGTGGATTGGCGGGGTTATCGGTGCATTCTTCACCGGCATTTATAGTTTCCGCCTGGTGTTTGTGGTTTTCTTTGGTGAAAGCAAGGGTCACCACGATGCCAGGGAAGTCGCCGGATTTAGTATGGCGACTCCGCTATTTATCTTGATGGTTTTGGCGCTGTTCGGAGGTTGGGTGCAGATTCCAGTCGATGCGGTGTTCAGTCATGGCGAAGTCCATGAAGAACACCATGTGAGTGCGATCATGCATGCCATTATGATCGCAATGCCACTACTGGGCATTGCGGTGAGTTATCTATTCTTTATGAAGAAGGCCTTCGATATAGACAAATTGATGGCGAATCCTGTGGCAGCTTCACTGCACAAATTTTGGTTCAGCGGCTGGGGTATGGACGCGCTGTATAATTTCTTGTTTATACGACCCTTCTTATTCCTGGCGAGAATAAACAAGAATGATTTAATTGACGCAGGCTACGCTTTGATAGTCGTGCTAACGCGTACCGCGCACAGAATGCTGGCGAAAACCCAGACCGGGCAACTTCACTGGTATGTGATAAGTCTGGCGGCTGGATTGGTGCTAATCGTTTCCCTGGGAGTGCTATTGTGATTTTAGTAGTGCTTATCAGTGTGTTGTTTCTCGGTGGCGTACTGGCCTGGTTGTCTGAGGGTTTCGACGCGAAATTTCCAAGAGTCATAGCCCTGGCGGCCGTGGTAATCGACCTGCTTATTATGCTCAGCTTACTCGCGGTTCCAGAATCGGCAGAATCTGCATGGATTGTTTCGCTGAATGCCCAGTGGATGCCAAATTTCGGCATTTCTTTTCATCTTGCCGCCGATGGTTTGAGCGTTCTGTTGTTATTGCTCACCGGGTTTTTGGGCGTAATTGCGATTGGCTCGGCATGGAACGAAATAACCGAGCGAGTCGGTTTTTTCTATTTTAGTCTGCTATGGACACTGGCAGGGGTGGTAGGGGTATTTACCGCGCTGGATTTATTTCTGTTCTTCTTTTTCTGGGAAGTGATGTTGATCCCGATGTATTTCATCATCGCGGTCTGGGGTCATGAGAATAAAAACTACGCGGCCATGAAATTTTTCATTTTTACCCAGGTTACCGGTATGTTAATGCTGGTTTCTATTCTGCTGCTGGCCTATTTTCACTATGTTCAATTTGGCTGGTTCAGCTTTGATTATCTGGATCTGTTAAAGGTAAACATGAGCAGCCGCATCGAGATGTGGGTGATGCTGGGATTCTTTATCGCCTTTACCACCAAATTACCCAGCTTTCCTTTTCATTCCTGGTTGCCGGATGCCCACAGTCAGGCACCGACAGCCGGTAGTGTGATTCTTGCCGGGGTATTGCTAAAAACCGGCGCCTATGGACTCATTCGCTTTGCTATTCCCTTGTTTCCGCACGCCTCTATGCAGTTTGCGCCGATTGCCATGACCCTGGCGGTGATTAGCATTCTGTACTGTGCAAAAGTTGCCTTCGCCCAGACTGACATAAAGCGCCTGATCGCCTATACCAGTGTGAGTCATATGGGCTTCGTCCTGTTGGGGATTTACGCCTGGAATGCACAGGCACTGCAAGGCGCGGTGATGACTATGCTGGCTCACGGTTTGAGTGCAGCGGCGTTGTTCATGTTAGCGGGGGGTTTACAGCATCGAATTCACACCCGGAATATGCAAGACATGGGGGGGTTCTGGGCAAAGGTACCGCGCATGTCCTTTGTCGCCCTGTTCTTTTCTATAGCGGCTTTGGGTATGCCGGGTTTGGGCAATTTCGTTGGCGAATTCCTGGCCTTGTTAGGTGCGTTTAAAGCGAACATAACATTGACGGTACTGGCGGCATTCGGTTTGATTTTCGCTTCGGTTTATTCGCTTTGGGTAATCCAGAAAGTATTTCATGGTGAATACAAAAATACCGATTTTGATGATGCTCAGCTCAGCGATTTGAGTCGCCGTGAAATGTTTTATTTTGCGGCCATGATGCTGGGCCTGATCTGGATGGGAATGTATCCGCAGAGTTTTCTCGATTTGTCTGAAGCTACATTGAGCAATTTATTAAGTGTTACCCAGGGAGTTGTTTCCTCGGTGGTTCAGCAATAGTTATGATTATGACACTAGATGACCTAAACCCCTTAATGCCGCTGTTGATTGTTACGGCCACCGCTATCATTGCGATGTTGATGATTGGTATCCGGCGCAGTTATCTGCTTACCGGTGCTATCGCAATTACCGGCTTATTAATTGCGGCGATTGTCGCCGCAACGATGATGTCCTACACCAATCAACAACTTACACCGCTACTAATAATCGATCAGTACAGTCTGTTCTTTACGCTGCTGATTTGTGCCGCGGCGATGTTTATTGCCATATTGAGCTTTCCTTATTTCTTTAATCTCGATGATCACAAGGAAGAGTATTATTTACTCCTCGTAGTGGCGACCATCGGTGCGATTGTGATGGTCAGCAGTAACCATTTTGTCAGCGCACTATTGGGTTTGGAAACCTTGAGTATGTCACTGTATGGCATGGTGGCGTATCCCCTGCATAGTAAGAATGCCGCTAAATATCCTCTGGAAGCGGCAGTAAAATATCTGGTTCTGTCAGGTGTCGCTTCTGCGTTTATCGTATTCGGCATGGCGCTGGTATATGCGCAGACAGGCAGCTTGTCTTTTAGTAGTCTGCTGGATGTCTCCGGCTCAGCGAATGGTCTTTCCGATAGTTATTCAATAATTGCGTTATTGCTGATCACCGCAGGAATGGCCTTTAAGTTGTCTTTGGCGCCTTTCCATCTCTGGACTCCCGATGTCTATGAAGGTTCACCATTACCCGCTACTGGCTATTTGGCAACGATCGGCAAGGCGGCGATGTTTGTGCTCATGTTGCGCTTTATCATTACCAGTGAAGCGCTGAGTTTTCCTTCCATCGTGATGGTATTTTCTTTGCTTGCCGCGGCGTCGATATTAGCTGGAAATCTATTGGCACTGTCACAGGATAATTTGAAGCGGATTCTCGCTTATTCATCCATTGCGCACATGGGTTATTTGCTGCTTGCCGTTATTGCCAGTTATTCCACCGAGGGTTCGATAAGTATTGAGGCTGTCACCTTCTATCTGCTGGCCTATGTGATCATGTCGCTGGGTGCTTTTGCTGTGGCATCGGTGATTTCATCCAGTGAAAAAGAATTTGATGCGGTCTCGGATTATCGCGGCCTGTTCTGGCGTAATCCCTGGTTGGCGGCAAGTTTTATGACGATGTTGCTGTCTCTGGCGGGCATTCCTCTCACCATAGGCTTTATTGGCAAATTCTATCTGTTTCTGGCCGGTGTCGAAGCCGGGCTTTGGGCGTTGCTGGCGGTGCTGGTGATCGGCAGTGGTATCGGTTTGTATTACTATCTGCGCATTGTGTACCAGATGTTGATGCCGGAAGACGAATCTCTACGGTATCGAATCGCAGGTATTGAAAGCCTCAGTTCCTATGGCGTCATCGCCGTCCTGGTATTCTTGCTGTTGCTGTTGGGTATCTATCCCGCGCCGGTGATGTCGATCGTTGCCAGTGTCTCGGCTTATCTCTAAAACCCAGGTCAATTCCAGCAGCTAAAGCTGGAATCACTGTGGTCCCGTTTACTTTTTTTATGCCTGTAGCAGATATTCTTGCATAAAGGCATAGTGGTGTTCAGTGACAGTGCGGATATAATTGGTCGCACTCTTTGTGACAGGTTAATTCCCCGCAAGTTAATGCAACGACGGCAGGTTAGAATCTCTGGCTAATTGGCTTGCTGCTTGCGGAGAAGTTCTTGCTGCGCTGTTTCCTCGGTAAAATTTGCTTATCATGCCTTGCCTATGAAATTAGAACTCAGTTATTTTTTTAAACAGAAACTGCCGGTAATTGCACTGCTGGTGGCGGTGATTGGGATTTTATTATTGCTGAATTTTATTGCGCGGGATGATGTGCAGGCGAGCAGGAAAAACTACGATCGACAGAGTCTTTATCAATTCTTCGAAGCGGGAAGCTTCGATAATGATTTGCTCCTGGATACTTTTTTGTTACCGGCAAATCAACAGCACGAGAAATTGATAAATATGCAGCTGTTGAACTTAAGGCGTGATCGACTTGCCTATTTAGCGAAGAAGAATGGTGAGGTTGTCGCCGTTGCCGTGCCGGCGACGGCTGATGACGGTTTTAACGGAACTATTGATCTGTTAGTGGCCGTTGATATGTATGGACGTATTTCGGCGGCACGGGTAATAAAGGATCTGGATTCCGATGAATTGTACGGAGTCGTAGAGCTTGTCGAATCTCAGTGGATGAAAGCGTTCGAGGGAAGCAGTATGCGGGATATTCTTCGCATTAGTTGGCAGAAAATTTCAGCCGACAATGAATATGACAAGTTTGTCGGTGCCTCAATTACCCCAAAAACAGTATCCGATCGTATCTATGATGCGCTGGTCTTTTTTAATTCCAATCGCATTGCCTTGATGGCGGGAGACGAAGGATGAAGACGAATTTTAATGAGCAATTTTCCGCGCATGCTCTCACTTATGCCAACGCCAGGCCTGGGGCACGGATCCGCAACAGGCAGTCGAAGTGCAATGGCCGATGGTTTTAAAGCTTGGCCGAAAGGAGTGGCTGGTTGAGTCGCTTGGCTTGAAGATAATGCTTCTATCGAATAGCACCGATAAAGCCTGCGGCTTATTGAATTTCGATTAGTGGTACAACATCTTGAAGAGAGTTCTGGTTCTGTCTCTGTTCTATCGAATAGCTTCAGCTAAAGCCTGCGTGTTATTGAATTTCGATTAGTGGTACAACATCTCGAAGAGTGTTTGTTCTATCGAATAGCACCGATAAAGCCTGCGGTTTATTGAATTTCGATTAGTGATACAACATCTTGAAGAGAGTTCTCTTCTTGGTATTCAGGGTCATTCGGACTATCATGAGAGCGGCATAGAATAGTATCAATGGAATCTTGATGTCAGCATGTAAGATCTCTGTAATTGGCGGTGGCAGTTTTGGTACCGTAATTGCAAATATAACGGCAGAAAATGGCCACGACGTCAGTTTCTGGATGCGTAGCGAATCCCAGGCAGCAGATTTAAATCGTGATCACGAAAATGCGCAATACCTTCCCGGCTATAGTTTAAGCGAGCGACTTGTTGCAACCGCCGATATGGCAGCGGCCGTGGCTGACAGCGAGCTTATTTTCGTCGCTGTCCCCAGTTCTTCGTTTCGGCAAGTAGTCAGGGATGTCATGAAACACGCCGCCGCCGATGTAATCCTGATCAGCACCACCAAGGGCATAGAGGCCGGAAGCTTCATGCTGATGAGCCAGATTCTTATGCAGGAAGCGCCAGAGGCTAAAGTCGGGGTCTTAAGCGGTCCTAATCTGGCAAAAGAGATTGCCAGCAAATCCCTCACCGGTACCGTCATCGCCAGTAATCATGAGGAAGTCAGGGAGATCGTAAAAAAGGTACTTAAATCTGAGTATTTCCGGGTCTATACCAATGACGATATGTTTGGGGTAGAGCTGGGCGGGTCGCTGAAGAATATCTACGCCATAATTGCCGGTATGGCGGCGGCTTTAGGCATGGGTTACAACACAAATAGTATGTTAGTAACCAGAAGTCTTGCCGAGATGGCCCGCTTTGCCAAGGAGTTAGGTGCCGACCCGATGACCTTTCTGGGTTTGGCCGGAGTCGGGGATTTAGTAGTGACCTGTTCAACCCCTTTAAGCCGAAATTACCGCATCGGATTCTCTCTTGGTCAAGGCAAGTCGATCGAGGAGGCGAAAGCCGAGCTTGGACAGGTTGCGGAGGGGGTGAATACAGTGAAGCTGGTGAAGGAAAAAGCGGATGAACTGGGTGTTTATATGCCGCTTGCTGCGGGTCTGTACAATATCATCTATGGTAATGAATCCATGCAGAATATAATTTCTTCGCTGATGGGTGGAGAACAGGCACTCGATGTTGAGTTTGCTGCCAACAAGGACAAGATACTGGATTAGGCCGCCTTGCTATTTGCTGTTAAGCAGGCGCCATTGAATATTAGGCTGAGAGGAAAGACCATGTCAGAAGAATTGGATACCATCGTAGATAATATTCGGCAGCCATCCGTCTGGATACGCATAGTCTTTATGCTGGGATTTGCCGTTGTCCTCAATGTCATTATCCTTCCCATCATTATTGTGTTGCTTATTGTACAGGCACTGTTTTCGGTGATTACTGGAGAGAGTAACGAAAACTTACGTTTTTTTGCTGCGGCGTTGGAGCAGTATGTTTCCCAGATTGTAAAATTCCTGACTTACAATTCGGAAACAAAACCGTTTCCATTCTCTGAATTTCCCCAACTTGAAGATGATCTGACCGCGTCTCCGGCAGAATCGGGGGGTGATAGTGCTTCCGCAAAAACTCAGGCTAAGGCAAGCCAGAAGCAAGCCACTAAAAAAGAATCAACTGAGAAGAAAGCCAGCAGCAAGAAGAGCGCAAGCGAAAAGGCCGCGGCAAAAAAGCCACCCGCAAAAAAGCCACCTGCTAAAAAGGCCGGCGCGAAGAAATCTGCAGCGGGGAATGATAATAGCGACTCGAGTGTAAAGTCTTAGAGAGATACCGCTAGTATGTTGGTTTATTTACTTCGTCACGGCATCGCAGAGAGTGAAGCGGGGTCTGATAGAGCGCGCGAACTTACTCGGGAAGGGATAATGCAAACCCGAGATGTGGCTGAGAAGTATAAACACCATTCGCCAATTCTGGATAAGGCGATAGTGAGTCCGTATCCGCGAGCCAGGCAGACGGCTTCTTCGCTGCAGACGGTTTTTCCAGAATTACAATTTGACGTGGATAGTAGAATTGAGCCGGATGGGGATGTTTATGCGGTCATGGATGTCATCGCGAATTTTGGCGTACAGCAGTTGTTAATAATTAGTCACAATCCATTTCTGTCAAATATGTTGGCGGTTATGGTGGACGGAACAATGAAAACCAATAGATATATAGGTAATAGTGTGCTGGTGTGCGTCAGCTTGGACCTTATGGCGCCCGGTTGCGGCAAGATTTTGTATACACTACAGCCATGAAATTTCTAAATTACTCAATCTGTAAACGACTATCCCTGGCAGCATGGCTTACCTTGCTCGCGACTAGCAGCTTCGCTCAAGTAGAGTTCTCCACAGCCAGCCTGAGCGACCATTCTCTCATCGCCGGATTTCCCGACTCGGAAATTATTAGTAGAGAGCTGGAGCAGGACATAAGCCACCGACTCGTTCTTGGCAGCTTGCAAAGGTCGAGAGGAGAAGTAGTCCCGGAAAATTTCCAGCGTCTGCGCGGCGATGTAAGCCGGATCACTTATGATGTTTCACAGGAATTTACTGGCGAGAATGTGAATCAATATTACCGTGAACAAATGCAGTCCAGGGGTTATTCAGAATTATTCAGCTGTAGTGGGCGCGCCTGCGGGAGTAGTAATTTTTGGGCCAATGACGTGTTCAGTAATCGCTCATTATATGGCCCGGAGCGCAACCAGTTTTATCTGGCGATGAAGACAAATACAGGTCTGGAAACAGAGTCTTATATAGCGCTGTATATTATTACCAAGGGTAATCGGAAAATTTATGCCTACCTGGAAATCATCGAGCTTGGTGGAACGCGGGATCCAATTCCCGAGCGTGCGATAGAAGCTTTGCCGGAACCCATAATAGAAATACCCGCTGATACTGTTGAGATTGTCGGATCGACAGGCTTGTTGGATTTATTGCGCGAGAAGCGAAGTATTATTTTGCCAGCGCTGGAATTCGATTCGGACACGCAGTTGTCGGATGCTGCAGATCTTTCAAGCACGGTGGCGTTGCTGAACGCGGATTCTTCGATTCGCGTCTATCTGGTCGCACACTTGCAGGGGACTCAGTCATTGGAGGTGTTGCTGCGGCGCTCCGCGCTGCGGGCAGCGACATTGCGAGAAAGTTTAATTAGCCTGGGTGTCGATGGGGGAAAAATCATTGCCCAGGGAATAGGACCGCTGGCACCGGCTTGTGAGACAGATTACTGTGCCGAGCGTATAGAGTTGGTTTTGCAATAGGTTGATGTGCTGGCTGGTTGTCAGGTGATAATTAGTCAGGTGATAATTAGTCAGGTGATAATTAGTCAGGTGCTAATTATTAATCAAGGATAGAAATTCACCCCGGGTGCTTTGACTATTTCGAAACGCGCCTAGCATGCAAGATGTGGTCATGGTTGAGTTTTGCTTTTCTACTCCACGCATCATCATGCACATATGCTGAGCCTCGATAATGACTCCGGCGCCGGCGGCACCCGTTTTCTCGATTAGGCAATTGGCAATTTCATTAGTCAGGTTTTCCTGAATCTGTAATCGTCTGGCAAAAACATCCACAATCCTGGCGATCTTGGATAGACCGATTACCATTCCATTGGGAATATAGGCTACATGGCACTTGCCGATGAAGGGCAGCAGATGGTGTTCGCACATCGAATACAGTTCAATATTTTTGACGATGACCATTTCGTCAGTATCAGAAGGGAATAAGGCATTATTGATGACTTCATCGATGTTCATCGAGTAGCCTTGCATCAGGAATTCCATGGCCTTAGCGGCTCTTTTTGGTGTATCGGTCAATCCGGCGCGAGTAGGATCCTCTCCAATTTTCTTGAGGATATCCAGATATGACTGTTCCATAGTATTTGCTGTCATAAAAAATTCTTTAATATTTAATAATTGAGGGCAAGCCTACGATAACCCCTATAGTTGGTAAAGCGCTTTTGAGCATATTTCAAGAATAGTCAGAGTGATAAGCCTTGGTTTTTCCAGGGTCATTTTGTAAAACTTCATCGGGGTACGCTGAGGCAGGACAACAGGCGAATATCGGGAGATAGGTGCATAGCCGGGTGATTGGGTCTTATTGGATGTTTAATAGAGTACCGCCGTGTGAAAATTCAGCAATACATTGAGCAAACTGCAAAGCGAATGCTTAAGCATGATCTGTTTTATGGTCATGGCACAGACAATCCGCTGGATGAGGCAGTGTATTTAATTTATACCAGTCTGGGGATCGATTTTGCAGACGGCGATCAGGATAATCGCGTACTCACCGACAGTGAAATCTCCGTGCTGGAGCGGGCGGTAAACAGCAGGATTGAACATCGCCTGCCAGTCGCCTATATTGTGGGTAAGGCCTGGTTCGCGGGCTATGCCTTTTACTGTGACGAACGGGCATTGGTTCCGAGATCGCCGATCGCCGAGTTAATCAGGAATCGCTTCGAACCGTTATTGTCTTCTGATCCCCTTCGTATTCTGGATTTATGTGCCGGGGGCGGCAGCATCGGCATAGCCTCTGCGCTGGAATTTGCAGACTCCCAGGTTGATTTGGCCGATATCTCTGTCGAGGCACTGGCCTTGGCGGCTGATAATATTGCCCTGTATGATTTGGCTGACCGGGTAACAACCCTGCAATCGGATTTATTTACCGCGGTGGACGGAAAGTATGACCTAATCGTTTCAAATCCTCCCTATGTTTCACAACAGGAGTACGATGAACTGCCGGATGAATTTTTGCATGAGCCGGCCCTGGGTCTGATTAGCGAAGACGAGGGTCTCGAATTACCGCTACGCATTATGCGCGAGGCGGCAGATTATTTGAACGAAGCGGGTGTGTTGGTAATGGAGGTTGGCTATAGCAATGAGCTATTGGCCCAGCGCCTGGAGAAAGTGCCGTTGCTCTGGTTGCAGTTTGATCAGGGCGGAGAAGGGGTGCTGGCCTTGACTGTCAGCCAACTTCAGCAGTACAGGGAATGTTTTAAATAGTGTACAATCCGCTGGTTTTTTGGCGCCATTTTTTGTCGGACTAGCCAATAAGTTCTGTATCCAGCTGTTCTGCGTCCAACGGTAGTACGACATCGAGTACTGACAGTTAGTACTGACACCGGTACGGGCAGTAGCAGCAACAAGTGTACGAGTTTTCATATGTCAGGAAATACTTTCGGTAAATTATTCACGGTAACCAGCTTTGGCGAAAGTCATGGGCCTGCGCTCGGCTGCGTGATCGACGGTTGTCCGCCTGGAATGGAACTCTGTGCCGCGGATATGCAGCAGGATCTTGATCGGAGAAAACCCGGGCAGTCGCGTTTTACCACACAGCGCCGTGAGGACGATGAGGTAAAAATCCTGTCGGGTGTATTCGAAGGCAAGACCACGGGAACACCCATCGGGCTGCTTATAGAGAATACAGATCAGCGCTCCAGAGACTACAGCAAAATAAAGGACCAGTTCAGGCCTGCTCATGCTGACTATACGTATATGAAGAAGTACGGTATCCGTGACTATCGCGGAGGTGGCCGTGCTTCGGCGCGTGAAACCGCGATGCGTGTCGCGGCCGGGGCGATAGCGAAGAAATACTTGTTTGAGACCTGTGGTACTCAAATAACGGGCTATTTAAGTCAATTAGGGCCAATCGCCATCGAAACGGTGGATTACGACGAGATTGAACGCAATCCATTTTTCTGCCCGGATGCATCGAAGGTGGCCGAGATGGAAGACTATATGGCCGCCCTCAGCAAGGAGGGCAATTCCATTGGCGCTCGCATCAATGTCTGCGCCAGTAAGGTGCCCGCAGGGTTGGGAGAGCCTATATTCGACCGGCTCGATGCTGATATTGCCAAGGCCTTGATGAGCATTAACGCGGTAAAAGGTGTTGAGATAGGCGCGGGTTTTAAGTCTGTAAGCCAAAAAGGCAGTGAACATCGCGATGAGATCACGCCTCAGGGCTTCATCGGCAACAATGCCGGGGGTGTGCTCGGAGGAATATCGAGTGGGCAGGATATTTTCGCCAGTATTGCGCTGAAACCAACCTCCAGTATTCGCCTGCCAGGAAAGTCGATAAATACCCGTGGGGAAGCCGAGGAAGTCATCACCACCGGTAGGCATGATCCCTGTGTCGGAATTCGCGCGACACCCATTGCAGAAGCTATGCTGGCTCTGGTTCTCATCGATCACCTGTTGCGTGACCGAGGACAGACCGGCCAAACACGAACGGCATCGACCATTCCGATTTAGCTGCTCCGGTTCGATCGAGCCGTCTGATTTACCATAAAAACCATTTTCATTAGTAATAAAATTTCAATAAATACAAATAGATATACAATCTATTTAACTCTTAACATTATATTGGTGAGGAACATGAGTAGCAAAACCTTGTATGACAAAATCTGGGACGCTCATTTGGTTAAGCAACGGGCCGACGGTACCGCATTGATCTACATTGATCGGCATCTGATTCACGAGGTAACTTCACCCCAGGCTTTTGAAGGCCTGCGTCTGGCGGGCCGCAAACCCTGGCGCGCAGAGGCTAATTTCGCCACCCCTGACCACAATATTCCCACAACCCGTGAGGAGCGAAGTCAGGGACTGGAAGGGATAAAAGACCCAGTATCGAAGATTCAGGTTGCTACGCTGGATGATAACTGTCGCGAGTTTGGAATTTTTGAGCTGAAAATGACCGATGAAAGACAGGGTATTGTGCATGTTGTGGGGCCAGAGCAAGGCGCTACGCTGCCCGGAATGACCATCGTCTGCGGTGACTCTCACACCTCTACTCACGGGGCCTTGGGCGCTTTGGCTCATGGTATTGGCACCTCGGAAGTAGAACATGTGTTGGCGACCCAGTGCCTGATGCAAAAGAAAGCGAAGAATATGCGGGTGCAGGTGAATGGGCAGTTAAGTCCGGGTGTTACCGCCAAGGACATCGTATTGGCTATTATCGGTAAAATAGGCACTGCTGGCGGCACCGGCTACACCATCGAATTTGCTGGGGAGGCCATTCGTTCCCTGTCGGTAGAGGGCCGCATGACAGTGTGCAATATGGCCATTGAAGCGGGAGCCAGAGCGGGGTTGATTGCCGTCGATGAAACTACTCTGGCGTATTTAAAAGGCAGGCCTTTTGCGCCAAAGGGCGATCTTTGGGAGCAGGCGGCGGAATCCTGGCGAGAGCTGACCAGTGATGAAACGGCCGTATTCGATTCCGTTGTGACTTTAGAGGCTGGCGAAATTGAGCCGCAAGTTACCTGGGGTACTTCCCCGGAAATGGTGGTTGCAGTGGGTGGCAGGGTTCCCGATCCTGAGCAGGAGCCCGATATGGCCCGGCGCAGCAGCATTCAGCAGGCGCTGGATTATATGGGCCTGGTTGGCGGCACCGCGATCAAAGATATCAAGTTAGACTGTGTCTTTATTGGCTCCTGTACCAATTCCCGGATTGAAGACCTGCGCGCAGCGGCCGCTGTCGTCAAGGGCAAGCACGTGGCAGAAAGCGTTGAGTTGGCGATGGTTGTTCCCGGTTCTGGGCTGGTTAAGAAACAAGCTGAAGAAGAGGGTCTGGATAAGATATTTATTGCGGCGGGGCTGGAATGGCGTGAGCCTGGCTGCTCAATGTGTCTCGCTATGAATGCGGATCAACTGGGCGCGGGCAAACATTGTGCCTCGACCTCAAATCGTAATTTTGAAGGCCGGCAGGGTTTCGGTGGTCGAACCCATCTGGTGAGCCCGGCGATGGCAGCGGCAGCTGCCATTCACGGTCACTTCGTCGATATCAGAGAGATTTCCTGATAGCGGATATTTAATTCAATACAAGCTACTTATTTTAATACTAACTAGCAATTTTAATATCAATATAATCAAAGTATTAAGAGCATAACATGAACAAATTTATCATTGAGAAAGGACTGGTATTGCCACTGGATCGAGCCAACGTGGATACGGATTTCATCATTCCTAAGCAATTTCTTAAATCCATCAAACGCACCGGTTTTGGCGTCAATTTATTCGACGAACACAGGTATCTGGATAAAGGCGAGCCGGACTCCGATAACAGTAACCGGCCGCTGAACCCTGATTTTGTCCTCAATCAACCGCGCTATCAGGGGGCCAGAATCCTCTTGGCGCAAGACAATTTTGGCTGCGGGTCCAGCAGAGAGCACGCACCGTGGGCGCTGGAAGATTACGGCTTTCGCGCTATTATCGCGCCCAGTTTTGCCGATATTTTTTTCAACAACTGCTTGAAGAACGGCTTGCTGCCAATTGTACTGCCTAAACCGATAATTTCCGGCTTGTTTGCCGAAGTTGAAGCGAATGCAGGCTATCAGTTAGAAGTGGACCTGGATCTACAGCTTATTACCAAGCCAGGTGGCGAAACCATTTCCTTCGAGGTGGATGAGTTCCGTAAGCATTGCTTGTTAAATGGCCTGGATGATATCGGTCTGACTCTGGAAGATGCCGATGCTATCAGTCAGTTCGAAGCCGCATGGCGTAACCAGGCTCCCTGGTATTTCACGGCGATGAAATAAGCCTTGTCACGATCAATTAAACCTAGCAATGCATTAAATCCAAGCATGCATTAAACCCAACAATCGGTTAAACCCAACAATCGGTTTAGCCAAAACAGAGCGAGAGGAGCAGGATGAGTAACTTGAGTAAATACAACGTGGCTGTAGTGGGCGCTACAGGGGCAGTAGGAGAGGCATTGCTGAGTATTTTGGAAGAGCGTAACTTCCCGGTGGATCAGCTATTCCCATTAGCCAGTGAAAGATCGGCCGGTAGGACGGTGATGTTCAAGAATAAGCCGGTGATGGTGACAGATCTGGCGGAATTTGATTTCTCCAAGGCCCATATCGGCCTGTTCTCCGCGGGTGGCAGTGTTTCAGCCGAGTTCGCTCCGAAGGCCGGTGCGGCGGGTTGTGTGGTCATCGATAACACCTCGCATTTTCGCTACGATGACGATATTCCGTTGGTGGTGCCAGAGGTGAATCCGGGAGCCATCGCGCAATACACCAACAGGAACATCATCGCTAACCCCAATTGTTCCACCATACAGATGTTGGTTGCCCTGAAGCCTATTCATGATGCGGTGGGCATAAAGCGTATCAGCGTGGCGACTTATCAGGCGGTATCCGGCGCTGGCAATAGCGGAGTCAAGGAATTGGCGAACCAGACCGCTGAATTACTCAATGGTCGGAATGTCGAGTGCAAAACCTTTGCTCGCCAGATCGCCTTTAATGCGTTGCCGCAAATCGACGTATTTCTGGAGAACGGTTACACCAAGGAAGAGATGAAGATGGTCTGGGAAACCCGCAAGATCTTTGAAGATGAAAGCATTATGGTAAGCGCCACCTGTGTGCGAATCCCGGTGTTCTATGGGCATTCAGAGGCGGTGCAAATTGAGACTGCAAAACCCATCAGCGAGCAAGAGGTGCGTGCGCTGTTAGAGAAAGCGCCGGGCGTTCTGGTCATGGATGAGCGCAAGGATGGCGGATATCCTACCGCCGTACATGAATCTGCGGGCCAGGACGCAGTTTTTGTGGGAAGAATTCGGCAAGATATCTCGTTTCCAAATGGCATGAATCTGTGGGTGGTCTCGGATAATGTGCGAAAAGGGGCGGCTTTGAACTCGGTTCAAATAGCCGAAGAGTTGATAAAAAGCTATTTATAATGAATACTTGCAGGCTGTAGTGAAGAAACTTTCTTAAACTCTTTTGTTGAGAAGATAGTAGTGATCACTAACTTGTGGAACTGATTTCCATTAGCCGCAAGCTTTTGGTGTCAAAAGCCTGTTGAGAGAAAAGGGAATATGCTACGTAAATTCGTCGTGATTCTGACCCTGCTGCTATGCAGCATGGCGACACAGGTTTATGCCCTGGGGCTTGGCGCTGTATCCGTAGAGTCGTCGCTGAATCAGCCGCTACGGGTTCGTATCGAGTTGTTACAACTAGGCGACACCAGACTTCAGGACGTCAATGTCCAAATGGCGTCTACCGATGATTTTCAACGCTTTAATATTGATCGTGTTGGTTTCTTGTCCAATGTCCGTTTCAGCCTGCAAGCCATGGCAACGGGTAATGCCGTAATTCTCACTTCCAATCAGATCGTGCGCGAGCCTTATCTTAGTTTCATTCTGGAAACCCGCTGGCCGAGTGGTCGCTTGTTGAGCGAGCATACTATTCTGTTAGATCTTCCCGTGTTCGATGAGCAACAAGCTACGCCAGCAGTAAGACAGCCCATAAGCCCGATTCTACGACAGCCATCGACAGAGCCGCCAATTCCCCGAGCCACGGCAGAACCGGCGGCCCCCTCGGTGGTGAGCCCGGCCACATCGAATGGCAGACAAACTAATTCTGCCGCAGACTTGCAGCCGGAACAAATTGGGCTAGCCCCGACAGCAGCAACAGAGCCGGCACCGCAGCGTACCGAGCCCGATGAAGTCGCCGTCGTTGAAGCAGCACCGACTGCCTTGGCGGAGGCTGTCGTGGAAGAAGAGCCGCTTCCCGTAGCGGCAGAGATTGCAGCGGAGGCAGAACCACAAGTCGAAGAGGCGCCAGAGCAAGCACTCGCCCAGGAAGAAGAGCCGCAAGCAGAAGTCGCGATAGAGGAAGAGTCGGTCGAGGAAATTGCCGCGGTAGTAGAGGCTGTGCCCGAACCTGCAGCACAGACAGCGCAAGCAATCGAAACAAGCAGCACAGACACGCTTTCTGCCATTGCCTTACAGGTCAGACCGGATAGTTCCGTGACCCTGCAGCAAACCATGCTGGCGATACAGCAGCTTAACCCTGATGCCTTTGCCGATGGCAATATTAACCGTTTGCAGAGCGGTCGAGTTTTGCGGATTCCTACTCTGGCAGAAATTCAGGCCATTGATGCGCGAGAAGCTGTCGATGAAGTAGCACGGCAGAGCCAGCAAATTGCACAGGCCGCCGATATTCAACCCTTGGCAGCGCCAGCTGATACAAGCCCGGTACAAGACGATGCCCAGCAGGGGCGACTCAGTGTGGTTGACAGTGACGCCGAGCTGATCGATGGCCCTGCAGGGGCAGGGCTTGATGCTGCAGAGATTGCGCAGCTGGATGAGCGAATAGTCGAGCTGGAAAGCCTGTTAGCCGTGAGTCAGGACGATGCTGATCGAGCAAGAATCGAGAGAGAAGAGCTGGATCGGCGTTTACAAAATCTGGAATCGCAGATAGCGGCGGCAGAGGAAATTATTCGCCTACAAGACATTCAGTTAGCACAACTTCAGGACTCCTTGGCGGCAGCGGCGGCAATTGCACAGCAGCAGGCGGCTCTGGCCGCAGAGACAGCGCAGGCGAGAGATGCGTCAAGCAGTCTGGTCGATGACCTGATTCGAAGCCTGGGTGCGAATAACATCGTTATGATCATTGTCGTGGCGCTGATAATTCTGCTGTTGGTGGTGTTATTGCTGCGTCGAAATCGTGCGGCGAAACATGACGATGAAGAGATCGATGAAATTGCCGAGCAGGCCTTCGACGCTTCCGATGACAGCAATCTGGATGCGGAACACTCTGAACCAGAATCGGAATTCGAGGATTTCGATGCGGCGGATTTAGATGATGAATTAAGTGGAATTATCGACGCCGGTGACGATCTTGCGGACCAGCAGAGAACCCAGGCTGTGGAGGGTGATGATTTAGATCTGCCAAGCGATAACAGCGATGCCGCTACCCTGGATGTACTCTCCAGAGCTACTCGATTCGCAGAGGCAAATCAATTTGATAGTGCTGTCAGTCTGCTGAATACTTTCCTGGGCCAGCAGCAGGATAATCCCGCTATAAGACAGAAGCTTGATGAGGTTCTGGCGACGCAAGCGGAGTATCTGGCAAAGGAGCAGCGCGCCGCAGAGGAAGCCAAATCTTTCCTCGATCACCTGGGTATCGACATTGACGCATTTGACGACGACGAAGTTTTTGGCAGTACGGGTGATCAAGCCGCCACAGTAGAAGACGAAAGCACAAAGGCTGAAAGCGAACTACTGGAAGACCAAGACATAGACGAAGACGACATAGACGACATAGACGACATAGACGACATAGACGACATAGAAATTATCGAAATTCTTGAGCCAGATGAAATAGACGTGACGGAAGATTTGGCGACTGACAAGCCAGCGCTTGCTGTAGAAGAAGTCAGTAAAGATGCCGCCGAAGATAGCGGAGGTAATGCGGAAGAAATAGAGAGCGTTGCTTATAGTCCAGATGATTTTACGGATGATTCTGCCGCAGGCACGGCCAACGACATGAAAGATCTGGAGATCGATACGCTGGAATTCGATATCGATCCTACACCAGAAATAGCCGCAGATCCGCAGGCGGAAACCGAAGAGAAATTGGATCTGGAAACATTCTCTTTCCTTGCCGAGGGTGATGACGCAGCGCCAGACGCTTCTGTGGACGAAGAATCTGAGAGCGAGGTCGAATTTGCTGGCATAGACTTCGACTTCGATGAAGAGGATATCGAGGAAGAAACCAGCAGCGCGGAGCTCGCGGAAAAAGAAAAAGAAAAAGAACTGGAAACTTTCGATTTTGATCTGGATGGAGATTCTACCAAGACAGTGGTAGAGGTGCCGGACACAGCCGCAGAATCTATCGAGTTGGAAGATGATGATTTTGATCTGGATGAATTTGATTTAGAGGTGGCAATGCCAGAGGGGGATTCAGCGAGTGTGAATGAAGAGTTGCCTGTCGATGTTACTGACACTGACACTGATGATGACCTGGAATTTCTTTCCGATGACTTTGAGCTTAAGCTCGACACAGATGATGAGATCGAAGAAATAGAGCTGCTGCCTGACTATGATGAATCAGAATCGGCGACTAAACTTGAGCTGGCCTATGCCTATCAAAAGATGGGCGATCCCGAGGGGGCCAAAGAAATACTTCGCGAAGTCATTAGAGAAGGCAATGACGAGCAAATCACGGAAGCGAAAGCGCTTTTGAATTCGATAGCCGCCGCTGCCGAATAATTTGACGACGTCTGATTCTGAACAGTGCCTGCTTCCGAACAAATTCCCCAGGCCAGTTACCGTATTGCACTGGGAGTGGAATACGAGGGAACTCACTACTCTGGTTGGCAGAGACAATTATCTCCGCTGCAAGAAACCGTTCAACAACATGTTGAACGCGCCTTAAGTCAAATTGCCAACCGACAAGTAAGCGTGATTTGTGCGGGCCGAACTGAAGCGGGCGTACACGCGACTTGCCAGGTAATACATTTTGATTGTGCAATCGATCGCGGGACAAAAGCCTGGGTAGTGGGGAGTAATAGCCTGCTGCCAGATTCAATTCGAATTCTGTGGGCGAAAAATGTAAGCGCCGATTTTCATGCTCGTTTCAGCGCGACCTCACGGCGTTATTTTTATTTGATCTACCAGAGGAAGATTGCATCAGTCATGTTTGCCGGGCGCATTAGCCACGAACGCGCACCGTTAGACCTGGATGCGATGAATGCCGCCGCCCAATTCTTGCCAGGCGAACGGGATTTCAGTGCTTTTCGTGCGGCCGGATGCCAATCAAAGTCTGCAAATCGAAATATTATGCACGCCAGGCTATACCAAGAGGGCAGCCTTATCGTTTTCGATATACAGGCGAATGCCTTCTTGCAGCATATGGTCAGAAATATTATAGGCTCGCTGTTGGTGGTGGGGAGAGGACAGCAGAGTCCTGGCTGGATCGACGAGTTGCTGCAAGGAAAGGACCGATCACGGGCTGGGAAAACCGCTTCGCCCCACGGCTTATATCTGGTTGGTGTGAACTATCCGCCGCAATTCGAAATTCCGGGAGAATTTTCTGCCCCGGGATTTTTAGCCGCGAGTGCATAGGCTCTGCCCTGTGAATTTGTTAGAATGCCGATCTTTCATCACTGCTAAGACCTGCCTTGCAAAATATCTGGATTAAAATTTGTGGTATTACCCGACAACAAGATGCGTTGTCGGCCGCTGAACTGGGCGCAGATGCAATCGGTGTGATGCTGTATGGGGGAAGTTCACGGGCCGTACGAGCGGATCAACTGGCTGAAATCCTTAAAGATATCCCGCCGGTGGTCAAGGTTGTTGCAGTTTTTTTCGATGCCTCAAGGGCCGAGGTAGAGGCCGCACTTGAGACCGGCTTGATTGATGTATTGCAGTTTCATGGCAGCGAAACGGCTGAATTTTGTGAGTCATTCAGGGTTCCGTATATGAAAGCAATCCAGGTTCGTGCAGACGATGATTTGGTGTCGCGTATCGAAGGCTACCAATCGGCAGAATTTATATTATTGGACAACTATGATCCCTTATCTCCCGGGGGTACCGGAAAAACTTTCGATTGGACCCTGGTAAATTCACTGGCCCGGGAGTTGAAGGTAAAATTGGTGCTGGCCGGCGGCTTGAATCCAGACAACATCAAGGCGGCTATCAAGGTAGTGCAGCCCTTTGGCGTGGATGTAAGCAGCGGTGTAGAGGCGAGCAAGGGGATTAAGGATTTAAGCAAGATGAAACTGTTTATCGAAGGAGCAAGGGCTGGTGGTTAAGCATGAAGGAGTTGGCACAGAGGCCAGCGCAACAGGCGTCGATGGACCTGAAGGTGAGGATTCGAGGTTTGATGGGCCGGATGAAACCGGTCATTTTGGATCCTATGGCGGGATATTTGTTGGTGAAACCCTGATAGCGGCGGTTGAAGAACTCGCTCAGGTTTATAAAGAGGTTTCCGCGGATACCGAGTTCTGGGATGAGTTTGATTATGACCTTAAACATTATGTTGGCAGGCCATCGCCCCTGTATTTTGCGCAGCGGCTTACTGAGGCCAGCGGTGGCGCCAGAATATATTTGAAGCGTGAAGATTTAAACCATACCGGCGCACACAAAATCAATAATACCATCGGCCAGGCTTTGCTGGCCAAGCGCATGGGCAAGACCCGAATCATTGCAGAAACGGGCGCCGGTCAACATGGTGTGGCCAGTGCCACTGTTGCCGCAAGACTGGGGCTGGAATGTCATGTCTATATGGGCGCTGAAGACATTATTCGGCAGGCACCGAATGTATACAGGATGAAACTGCTAGGTGCCGAAGTGATCTCTGTCGAATCCGGTTCGCGGACACTCAAGGACGCCATGAATGAGGCCCTGCGGGACTGGGCTAGCAATGTGGATAACACCTATTACATCATTGGTACGGCAGCCGGGCCTCACCCTTACCCCTTGCTGGTTCGGGATTTTCAATGCGTGATCGGCCGTGAGGCGCGAGCGCAATCATTGGAACAGATGGGGAGATTGCCGGATGCCCTGGTTGCCTGTTTCGGCGGCGGCTCAAATGCCATTGGCTTGTTTCACCCTTTTCTAAAAGATGCATCGGTAGCGATGTATGGGGTGGAGGCCGGCGGGCACGGGCTCGAGACCGGTGAGCATGCGGCGCCTTTGAGTGCCGGCAGGCCCGGCGTGTTGCACGGTAACAGAACTTATCTGATGACGGATGCAGGGGGCCAAATCCTGGAGACTCATTCGGTGTCCGCCGGTCTCGACTACCCCGGAGTTGGGCCGGAACATTCCTGGTTAAAAGATATACACCGGGTGAATTATGTTGTTGCGACAGATGTAGAAGCCATGCAGGCATTTCATCAGCTGACGCTTTTAGAAGGCATTATTCCAGCCTTGGAGTCCAGTCATGCGGTTGCCTATGGGGTAAAACTCGCGGGGCAGATGGATGCAGACAAGAACATCATCATCAATTTGTCCGGTCGCGGTGATAAAGATATCGAAACAGTAGCGCGTATCGAAGGCATTACACTGTAGCGTTAATTAGAGAAAGCGAAAGCGAGAGTTGAAGTAAGAAACGATGAGCAGAATACAAGGAATAGCCAGGCAGAATGCCGAAGCGGGCAGGAAGTTATTAATCCCCTATCTGGTAGCGGGTGATCCGAATCTGGCAAGCACTGTGGCGCTTATGCATTCGCTGGTAGAGTGCGGTGCAGACATTATCGAGTTGGGCATTCCCTTTAGTGATCCCTCCGCCGATGGTCCGGTTATCCAGCGCGGGGTCGAACGCTCACTGAGCAAGGGCACGACATTGCAAGGTGTGCTGGATATGGTCGCACAATTCCGCACTTTGAATTCAGCAACCCCGATCGTGCTGATGGGTTATCTAAACCCCATTGAGATAATGGGCTATGGAAATTTTGTCGAGAAAGCCAGCAATGCTGGAGTCGATGGGGTATTGATAGTGGACATGCCGCCGGCGGAATCCGATGCGTTGTATACTCAGTTACAAGCGCAGGGTATCGATACTATCTTTCTGGTGGCGCCCACGACTCGCGATGCGCGTCTGCCGACGATTTGTGATCACAGCTCCGGTTATCTGTATTATGTATCGCTAAAAGGAGTAACCGGCGCGGCACTTACTGATTACGATTCGGTAACAGCAAACATCGAGAAACTACGGGGCTTCACTGATTTACCCATCGTAGTCGGCTTTGGAATAAAAGATGCTGACAGCGCGGCCGCCATGGGGCGGTTATCGGATGGTATAATCATCGGCAGCGCGCTGGTTGAAAAAATTGCACAATTGGCCGATCAAGAACAGCAGGACGATGCCTTGGTAGCGCAAACTACAGCCGTCATCGCTGCCGCGAGAGAAGCGTTGAATAACATCAGATAGCCTCTGCAAGCTATCGAATAGATGGATTAAAAAATGAGTTGGATCAACAAGATATTACCCTCAATAGCCAATGCTCCCGGCGCGGCCAAGCGCGGTACGGTGCCGGAAGGGGTTTGGAAGAAGTGTCCTCGCTGTGATGCCATGCTGTACAAGAAATCCTTGAGTGAAAACTTCGATGTCTGCCCTAAATGTGATCATCATCTGCGCATCACGGCGCGCCGAAGGATTGAGCTATTCCTCGATGCGGGGCAGCAACAGGAACTGAGTCCCGATATGGAACCCGTTGATCTGCTGAAATTTAAGGATTTAAAGAAATACAAGGACCGTATCACGGCCGCCCAAAAAAGCACCGGCGAAAAAGACGCGCTGGTGGTGGTAAAGGGGAAGCTGCAGGGTAATCCGCTGGTGGTGGCGGCTTTCGAGTTCAGCTTCATCGGTGGCTCTATGGGCGCCGTGGTTGGCGAGAAATTCACCCAGGCGGTAAATACTTGCATCGACGAAGGCTTGCCACTGGTTTGTTTTTCAACCAGCGGTGGCGCGCGTATGCAGGAAGCGCTGATTTCTTTGATGCAAATGGCGAAAACATCAGCCGCCTTGGAAAAGTTAAAACAACATTCCCTGCCTTATATCTCCGTAATGGTAGATCCGGTTTATGGGGGTGTTTCAGCGAGTCTTGCGATACTCGGCGATGTGAATGTCGCCGAGCCTAATGCCCTGGTAGGGTTTACCGGTCCGGATGTTATTCGTCAAACCGTAAGAGTAAAACTACCCGAGGGGTTTCAGCGCAGTGAGTTTTTGTTAGAGCACGGCGCTATCGATATGATTGTTCATCGACGAGATTTGCGCGATAAAATTGCTTCATTGCTGGATAAGCTTCTGTACTATCGACGAGCCGGAAGCTGAGCTCCCGTTACCTCTTCTATCGATTCAGGACACTATCGATTCAGGACACTACTACTAGATAGCATGCTGACACTAGAAAGCTCACTGGAGAACTGGCTTAAGTATATTGCTTCGGTTCACCCGCGTGAGATTGAACTTGGTCTGGAGCGAATACATCGTGTCGCCAGGCGCTTAAAACTGGCCAAACCCGCCGCTGTGGTTATTACCGTAGCAGGAACCAATGGCAAAGGATCCTGCGTTGCCACCCTGGAAGCGGTGTTGCAACAAGCGGGTTACAAAACCGGCGCCTATACCTCACCCCATATCCAGTATTTCAATGAGCGCATCAGAGTCGCCGCAGCGCCGGTGGCCGATCAAGACATAGTGGCCGCATTGGCGGAAATTGATCGCTGTAGGGAAGATGAGTCCCTTAGCTATTTTGAATTCGCAACGCTTGCCGCGCTATTGATCTTCAAGCAGGCGGGGGTCGATGTTGCGCTGCTGGAGGTTGGTCTCGGCGGCCGTCTGGATGCGGTAAATATTATCGATCCGGATGTGGCGTTGATCACTAATATCAGCATCGATCATGAGGATTGGTTAGGTAAGGGTGTGGAGAATATCGGGGCAGAAAAAGCCGGTATATTGCGCGCAAATACAGCGGCGGTTTTCGGTGACACCTCCCCGCCAGCGAGTATTGTTGGAAAAGCCAAAGAACTCGGGGCGCGGCTGTATGTACAGGGCACCGATTTTCGCTTCTCGAAAGCCGTTGCCGAGGAAAGCTGGCAGTGGTTTGGGGTAGATGGGGCAAATTCAGCCGTACATTTCGCTGCCTTGGAGCTGCCACGGCTTGCCTTGGCTAATGTTTCGGCTGCTCTGCAGGCCTTGATTTTATTGCCTTTGCAGTTCACGGAGGCAGATATCAATGGCGCGCTGAAAGGACTGCAGCTGGCCGGGCGTTTTGAAATTCGACGTGACCGACGAAGCGCGAAGACGGTGATATTCGATGTTGCCCATAATCAGGCCGCTGCCGCGTTGCTGGCTGAAAATCTAGCGCTATACCGGCAACAGAATCCTGCAATTGTGCAGCTTGCTGTAGTCATAGCCGTGCTGGCAGATAAAGATATAGAAGCGATGGTTACAGCCTTAGAATCCTGCACAGACATCTGGTATATTGCGCAGGTCGATGAGGCGCGTGGCATGGCTGTAGAAGAAGTGGCACAACGCATCAAAAACAGCAACAATGGCTTGCGCCTGCAGCAGTTCGGGACAGTCGGTGAAGCCTATCGAGCCGCCTGCGACCAGACGGCAGGGAATGACCTGATTGTGGTAACAGGTTCATTCTTCACCGTTGCTGCGGTTCGGGCACTGAGCTCGCCGACTTGAGTACTTATTCTTTCTTAGTGAATATCGGGGTATCTGTAGATTGAAGCCAGGAACTAAACAGAGAATTGTCGGTACTGTAGTGCTGCTTGCTCTAGCTCTCATCTTTCTGCCTATCATTTTTGACGGCCAGGGCAGTTATCAAAGTCCGCTAAGCAGTCGGATACCGGCCCCTCCGCTGATTTCGATTCTTCCCGAGCCGGTAGCCGCGCGACCGGTGATTATCGCTGATACCGAGGCTAGTGAGGTCAGCGAAGAGCCAGCGATAACTTCACCCGTAACTTCACCCATAACTTCACCCATAACTACAGATATAACTACAGATATAACTACAGATATAACTACAACTATAGCGACAGATCCACAGGCACCGATCGCCAGCCGGGTTGAAGTGACAGATTCTGAGCCAGTGTTTAGCCGTGAAATTCCGGCACTTGCCAGTACCGGTCTTCCGCAAGGCTGGAGTATACGACTGGGTTCATTTTCCGATTCGGCGAATGCCGATAAATTACTGAATCGTTTGCTCACGGCGGGTTATAGAGCTTACACACGTGACATAAGCGGCGAGCAGGAATCATTTACCGGGGTGTATGTTGGCCCTTGGTTGGAGCGAGATAAAGTCGATGAATATCAGAAGGTGCTGCAAGAAGAGTTCAGCCTGACAGGGATGGTTGTCCTTTATGAGCTTTTATTATGAACTTTAGTGATGAACTTTAATTATGGACTTTAATTATGAACTACAAGGGCTTGAGAGTTGATTGATCTGCCAACGGGTTTGAATCAAGTCGATATAGCCATTCTAATTATTACAGTGCTGTCGTCGCTATTCGGTTTGTGGCGGGGATTTATCAAGGAAGTGCTTTCCTTGTTGACCTGGATAGCCGCTTTGCTGGTAGCCAGGGTGTACAGTGAATACCTGTCGGGGTGGTTGTCGGGAATGATCGACAATGATGGCATACGTTATGTGACGGCGTTTACGCTATTGTTTGTTGCGGTGATGGTGGTCGGAACCCTGATCAATTTCCTTCTGTCAAAGCTGCTCGTCGTCAACGGACTAAAATTTGCTGATCGTTTATTGGGTGGCGTGTTTGGAATCGCCAGGGGGCTAATTATCGTCCTTGTTGGTTTGTTTATTGGCAATGTATTTGTTTCAGAGACGGTGTTGTGGCAGGAATCGAAATTAATCCCCTACGGGATGACGATGATCGAGAAGTCACGAATCTTCATTGGCGATATGAACGGCGTCGATCCGACGCAAGTAGTTAATTAGTCACGGAGCATACTATGTGCGGTTTGGTTGGGGTGGTTTCTAGCAAAGGTGTTGGCGTCTGTCTTTATGACGCGTTGACAGTGCTGCAACACCGAGGGCAGGATGCCGCCGGCATCATGACCTGTGATAATGGCAAGCTCAACCTGCGTAAAGATAATGGTCTGGTTAAAGATGTCTTTCATAATCGGCATATGCGTCGTCTTACCGGCCAGATGGGCATCGGCCATGTTCGCTATCCCACTGCAGGCGGATCCAGTCCAGCACTGGCGCAGCCGTTCTATGTAAATTCTCCCTACGGACTCAGCCTTGCCCATAATGGCAACCTCACCAATAGCAAAGAGCTTAGCCGTGATTTGTTTAAGGAAGATTTGCGTCACATAAATACAGATTCAGATTCGGAAGTACTGCTGAACGTCTTTGCCCATGAATTGCAGCGGCGCAATAAGATGAAGCCGATGCCGGAAGATGTTTTCGCGGCGGTCGCGGGCGTGCACAATCGCTGTCGCGGTGGTTATGTGGCGATTGTTATGTTATCCGGTTATGGCATCGTTGGATTCAGGGATCGTAACGGTATACGCCCGCTGGTTTTCGGAAGTCGAAAAAGCGTGAGAGGAACAGAATACATGATCGCATCGGAAAGCGTCGCTCTCGATTCTCAGGGTTTTACTCTGGAAAGGGATGTGGCGCCTGGTGAGGCGGTTTATATCGATGTTAATGGAAACCTGCATACACAAATTTGTACGCAACAAGGCGAATACACTCCCTGTATCTTTGAACATGTTTACTTTGCTCGTCCCGATTCCCTGATGGACGGCATTTCAGTTTATAAGGCTCGACTAAGAATGGGCGAGAAACTGGCCGACAAATTAGTACGCTTGCGGCCAGATCATGACATCGATGTGGTTATCCCCATTCCCGATACCAGCCGCACTTCGGCGATGGAATTGGCTAACAGTCTGGGGCTGAAATACCGGGAAGGTTTTGTTAAAAACAGGTATATCGGGCGCACATTTATTATGCCAGGTCAGGCGCAGCGGAAGAAAAGTGTGCGTCAAAAGTTGAATGCAATCGATCTGGAGTTTCGCGGCAAAAATGTACTCCTGGTTGATGACTCTATCGTCAGAGGCACTACCTGCAAGCAAATCATTCAAATGGCGCGTGATGCCGGTGCCAATAAAGTTTATTTCGCCTCCGCCTCGCCGGCTATTCGCTATCCGAATGTGTATGGTATCGATATGCCGGCGGCTTCAGAGTTGATAGCGTCCGGCAAAACGGAGCAGGAAATAGAGAAATTAATCGGTGCAGATTGGCTTATTTACCAGGATTTGGATGATTTGACAGCGGCGGCCACAGAAGGAAATCCGAAAATAAAGCAGTTTGAATGTTCTGTATTCAACGGTGAATATATTACCGCCGATGTAGATGAGGTGTATCTGAAACGGCTGGAAAATAGTCGTAGCGATGCGGCGAAGAATTTAAAAAAGAACGGTGGGGGCACCGAAGATCAGAGCCCGGTAGCTGACCTTCATAACGACGCTTAGTTGTCTCAATGAGTGAGCCTACATGCTATCAATAAACATCAAAAATCAGTCTGATGCCCAGGCTAACTTTGTAGATAATCAACTGTCTCGGCAAGTGCAGTCTGCAGTAGATGAAGTGGGTAAGGCTTTGCTGGGCAAGGATCATCAGATTCGTCTGGCTTTGTGCTGCCTGTTCTCCGGTGGTCATTTACTTATAGAAGACCTTCCCGGTATGGGTAAAACCACACTGTCCTATGCGCTGGCAAAGGCTCTGGGTCTTGGCTACAACAGAATTCAGTTTACCAGTGACTTATTGCCCGCAGATATTCTCGGTATATCGATCTTTGATCAAAACAGTGGCCAATTCAGTTTTCATCCTGGGCCAATTTTCAATCAATTGGTATTAGCAGACGAAATCAATCGCACCACTCCCAAAACCCAGAGTGCCTTGCTGGAAGCAATGGAGGAAAGGCAGGTTACTATCGAAGGGGAGACGCGACAGTTGCCTGAACCTTTCTTTGTTATCGCCACGCAAAATCCTTCTACACTGGCAGGAACTTACCCCTTGCCGGAGTCCCAGCTCGATCGCTTCTTAATGCGTTTGCGGCTTGGCTATCCAGATCAACGGGCGGAGCGCGAACTACTGGAAATGAATACAGAAAGAGACAAACTCGAAGGCGTGGAGCAATGTCTGTCCGTCGAAGATGTGACGGAGTTAAGAAAGCAATCGTCGAAAGTTAAAGCCAGTAGCGCCTTACTGGACTATGTACAAAGGCTAATCAATTTCACCCGCGGCAAAGACGAATTTCATTTTGGTATTTCACCCCGGGGAAGCCTCGCCATCATGCGCGCAGCGAAAACCTGGGCGCTAATGTGTGGGCGTAATCATGTGGTTCCCGAAGACGTTCAAGCTATTTTACCTGCCGTGGTGGAGCACAGGCTAAGAGCCACTACCGATGATGATGGTCACACGGGCGCTTCTTTAGTGCAGCGCTTGCTAAATGAAGTGGACGTAGTCGACTGAAACAGAGGCAGGATCGATCCTCGCTGACATTCCATATACGGCATAACCGCTACCTGAGTAACGCTAATGGCATTCAGTTTTCGCGAACAGCTCAATAAGAACTATCGACGCTGGATTAGCAAGAACATACCGCCGCGTGACAAAGTCACGCTGAATAGAAAGAACATATTTATCCTGCCTACTCGACACGGACTGTTGTTCGTACTGGCAACGGCACTGATTTTTATTTACGCGATTAATTACGCTACCAGCCTGGCTTTTGGCCTGACGTTTCTTATGGTCAGTATTTTTATTCTGGCTATCCTGCATTGCTTTAACAATCTTAATCAATTAACTCTGGCAAGCAAATCTTCGCCGCCGGTATTTTGCGGAGAAGAGGCCAGCTTCAAGGTGCATCTGTCGCGTTCTACAAACAAAACCCATGAAGCTCTGGAATTCAATTTCCCGGATTCAAATAGCAGTTACGCTGACCTGGTTACACGAGACCTGGAAGATATTGAAGTATTTACCCTGGCGAATAAGCGCGGTGAATTTAAGGCGCCACGTTTACGGGTGCAAACCCTCTTTCCTTTGGGCTTATGCCGGGCCTGGTCTGTGCTGGACCTGAATTTGAGCTGCCTGGTGTACCCCAAGCCGGTTCCTTTCGTCATGGATCAATTTGATAGCGGCGCCTCCGGTCCGGATGAATCTACCATCAGCAGGAAAGGCAGTGAGGAATTTTATGGGCTGCGTAATTATGTTGCGGGCGATTCAATGCGTTCTGTAGCCTGGAAAAATGTCGCCAAGGGGCAGGGAATGCAGGTGAAACAATTTGTCGACTATGTGGACCGGAATGTATGGCTGGACTGGGATATGCTCTATGGTTTTAACGTAGAAGAACGATTATCGCGCCTGTGTTACTGCGTGCTAAAGCTTGCGAAAACCGGAAATCCATTTGGACTGAAGATTCCGGGCACAGAAATAGAGCCGGATACGGGGCCCGAACATAGGCGAAAATTACTTAAAGCGCTGGCTTTATTTGGTGTCGATTAAATGAAACCAGGCTATCAGATACCGAGAACAGCGCTGATCTGGATTCTGCTCTCGGTGATCCTGGTTGTTCTTCCCCAGCGCACCCACATCCAACTTTGGATATTGCTAATCGCCTTTCTCTGTGTGGCTTGGCGGGCGCTGATATATTCAGGGAAGTTAAATTACCCTGGCCGTTTAGTTCGTATTCTCGTGGTGTTATTTACTGTCGGCGTGACGATATCCCAGACGCGCAATATTGGGCTGGGTCTTGAGTCCGCCGCCGGCTTGCTTACATTGGGCTTCGTATTCAAGCTGATTGAAATGCGCCAGAAGCGCGATGTTTATGTGGTCATATCGCTTTGCTTCGTTATGACCATGCTGGCGTTTCTGTATTCCCAGAGTATTTTGACCACCCTCTATATCATTCTTGCGATAATGGTTATCACCGGAGCGATGATTGCAGTAAATCGCTCGAGCTTAATTTCGGATAACTTTGGCACGGGTCGCCTGGCCGTAAAAATAATTCTGCAAGCCTTGCCGCTTACCGTGGCGTTATTTGTGGTGTTTCCGCGTATTGCTCCGTTATGGGCTGTTCCCATTCAGTCTGCAGTGAGTACAACGGGTGTGAGCGATGAGATGTCTCCAGGGGATATTAGTCAACTCGGAAGGTCAAGCGCTCTGGCTTTTCGAGTGCAGTTCGAGAATATTCTGCCACCACTGCATCAAGATTTGTACTGGCGTGGTCTGGTATTGGATGATTTTGATGGAGAGACCTGGCGCCGTACCCGTGCTTCCTCTGCGTATTCCAATGCATTGGCGCTGGCCGATTTTCAGTCGGAGCGGGATGACAGGGTGCTTACCAGCGGCAATCCGCTTAACTACAATGTCATTCTGGAGCCGACGCAGCAGCCCTGGGTGTATGGCTTGCATCTCGCCGAATCACAAACGGGAGGTCTTTTTCAGAGCCGCAACTTCGAACTGTTCAATGACGATTTGATTACTCAACGCTTCAGTTATGACTTACGTTCCTTTGCCAATAATCAAACTGATTTAGTTCTTACCGACAGGATTAGAAACCGCAATACTCGAATTCCGGATGCTGGGAATCCGCGTAGTAGAGAGTTTGCCCGAGAGTTGCGCGCAACGGTGAATACTGACAGGGATTTTGCCTATACGGTTTTGGCTCATTTTCAACAAAATGAATATTTTTACACTTTAAGTCCTGCGCTATTGGGCAGCAACAAGGTGGATGATTTCCTGTTTACTACGCTGGAAGGGTTTTGTGAGCACTATGCCAGCTCGTTTGCCTTCCTGATGCGTTCTGTCGGCATCCCGGCAAGAGTTGTAGTGGGCTATCAGGGTGCCGAGTACAATCGCTTTGAAAATTATCTGATGGTCTATCAATACAATGCTCACGCCTGGACTGAGATATGGTTAGAGGGCGAGGGCTGGGTGCGATTTGATCCAACGGCGGCGGTATCTCCTGAGCGGGTTGAATTGGGAGTGGAACAGGCGCTACGTGATGACCCCGCGTTCCTGGAAGACGCGCTATTATCGGCGATGCGGCGTGAAAATTTTAGTTGGCTCAATTCCGTCAGGCTCAGATTGGACGCGCTCGAGTACGCATGGAATAGAAGGGTAGTTAATTACGATCAAGATGTTCAGCTGGAATTTTTTCAGCGTCTATTGGGAGAAGTGACCGAGCAGAAAGGGCTTATTCTGCTGGCGGCTGTTGCCAGCATCGTAATACTCGCTATAGGGTTTACGATAATCAGGATAGAGCCGCGTTCGAAGCAGGAGCCCTTGATTAAATTTTATCTCAAGTTGTGTAAGGAACTCGGAAAAATTCAGTTACAGAGAGCGCCAGGAGAGGGGCCTATTGCTTACCGGAATCGTGTCTGTGCGGCCAGGCCGGAGCTGCGGGAGTCGATGGATGCGTTGACAGAACTTTACATTAAGCTGAGCTATGGGGAGAACTCCCCGGGTGAACAACAGTTGAAAGCTGAGCTGAAAAATTTCAACAGGCTGTTAAACCGTTTGAAATTAAGTCTGAGTCCTCTAGCGCGTTTAAATCAGCGCGGTTAAATCAGCGCAGTTGAGTAAGGAGCCGAAGTCAATCTAGCTGCCAGCCAGTTTTACCTGTTTGAATTGTTTTTCCAGATGCTGCTTCAACAACTCTCGATGATCGCCCTGTATTTCAATCACGCCATTTTTGACAGTCCCGCCAGAGCCGCACAGGGCTTTAAGTTGTTTCGCCAGGGTTTTCAAATCATCCTCGCTCAAGGCAAGACCGCTAATCAAGCTTACCCCTTTGCCTTTTCTGCCCTTTGTTTCCCTGCCGATTCTGATAATTTTCTCAGCGGCTACTGGTTGACTGCCGGGCAGTCGACAGCGGCACTTTTGTAAGGGCTTATGACAGCCGCGGCAATTGGCTGAGCTGGAAGTTGTATACACGAGACGAGATTCACTCATAGGCGTTACTAGTTAGTATACCGACACCCAGGGGAATTAAGCCTGGGTCTTGTAGAGAGGTGGCAGAGCGTACTGATCTTCTCGTTGACGCCGCTTACGTGATTGCAGTTTTTGGTTGCGTAATTCCGCAACAAGCTTCAGTAATTGCGCCGCGTTGTAGCGACTGTCGAGCTGTCGTCCGCCGTTGCTGCTATTAAACAAATGAATCTGAATTTGTTGTGCGTGTTCATGTAATTCGGGGGCTTCATGTTGCTGCAGTATATCTTCCATACTGTTTACCCTGCGTTCATCCAGAAAGTGATCGCACCACTGAATGAGAGCTGCCCGAATTGCATTGAGATTGTTTTCACGGCAGGCACGTCGCAGTTGTTTAAAGGCTATGCCTTCATTATTGCTCGGACTGTAATGCGCGGCGAGTTGCTTTCTCTTGGCGTGCAGAAACTCATTGATTTCACTTTTGTATTCGGAAATAACCAGTTTGTAAATGCTAAGGACAACAATAACAAACGCCAGCGCTATGGCATAGTTCATCCAGGTCGCTTTGACTTCGATAAATTCGGCCTGATTTTGCTCATCGATCATATCCTGATCGACCACTGGCAATGCCGCCAGTAAGGCTTCGAGATTTTCGCTGCTTGCAACAGTCTGCTCCGCTGGTATAAGCCCTTCGATAGTGGCTACGATAAATCGGCTTGCAGGAATGACGGTGGTTTCCAATTGGTCAGTATCGATATTCCACCAGGGGATTGAGATCTCCGGGATCACAATTTCGCCGCTATCGGTGGGGACCATTGAGGTGGTCTCGATTCGCGTACCGACGATAGCGCCGTCAACGAAGGTGCGCTCGATCTGGGGAGGATCCGGGTAGATATTCATTCCGTCTACCTCGGTGTCACTGAATGGCGGTAAAACAGCACCATCGAGCCCTGCGGCGGTCATGGTCAGGGTTCTTATTGCGCTGTCGCCAACCTTTAACTGGCTGATGTCAGTACTCCAGCTTTCTTCCAGCGAGAGCCTGGATACGGGAAGCCAAAAATCTGTGTCCTGCACGCTGGCTGGTCGTTCTTTGACATCGATGGTAACACCTTCAATAAAGGCCGTTACCCGGCGCGTATTCAGATTTCTAAAAACGAAATTACTGGAGCCATCGGTGACTTCACCGCGAAACAGGATGTCTGGAAATTCCAGGTCTCCGCTGCGCTGGGGAAAGATGACATAGCGTTTTTCATAAACCCCGTAACGCATGCCATCTATTAACTTCTCGTACTGATTGGGAGAGCCGATCAGTTGAATGACAGAGTTGGGCATTTCCAGTTCGGTAAACTGGGGATTGCGAATTCCGTTGATGGTGTAATACAGGCGAACAGTAAATAGCAGTTGCTCCTGCACGTACACAGACTCTTTATTGGTTTCAATCTCAAGGAATAGCTCGTCGCTGGCCTGATTGGAGCGAGGACCTTCATTGACGACTGTAATAGTAATTGGGTTGGTGCTCTGTTCATTTATAGTCAGTGCGGGAATCGTCAACTCGCCTTCTTCGAGTGGAAACAGCGTGACAATATAATCAGTCCAGGCTTCCACCGTGCCATTAACGCTACGAATTTGACTGGAGGTTCGCGTGCCCAGCACATCAAATTGTCCGGTCAGAGGAGTGAGGTCTAATTGCATTCCCTGGCGCTGATCGTAGATACGTATGGTCAGGGTTATGGTTTCTCCGCGAGCCACTTCATTTCTATCCAGACTCAGCTCTATTTCTTGTGCGGCAGTAAAGCCGGCAAAAAACAGCCATAAAATGGTTGTCAGATTCTTTACGGTATTCACCAGATCTGGCCTCCGTTCTGAACACTGTTAGCAGTCCCGTTCAGCTGGCGCTGGCGGTATTGAAAACGAAATTTGCGGCGCAATAGCTCACCGGGGTCATCATCAATGCGGCGCAGCCACTGCTCCAGGGATTGCTGCTCTTCGAATTCCTCATTGCTGCTTTCGCTAGGCGTATTCTGCTCACTATTTGACTCAGAACCTTCCTGCTCTTCAGGGGGTTTATTCTGTTGCTCTTGCTCTGATGGCTCCTGATTGCCTTCCTGACTTTTCTGGTCCTGTTGATCGGCATTCTCTTGATCTTCCTCAGACTCATTTTCCGAGTTTTGTTCAGACTCGTTTTCCTGGCTATCGCCGTCCTGCTCTTCACCGTTTTCAGATTCTTCTTGCTCAAGTAACTGCTCGACTATTTCTTTGTTCTGCAGCGCGTCGGCATTATCAGGATCGAGACTAAGGGCTAGATCATAGGCGGCGATGGCTTCCGCGTAGTTCCCGATCAGCGCCAGGGCATTGCCCCGATTATAGTGTCCATCCAGGGTATCGCTGGCGCTGAATGCAGCCACGGCGCCTTCATAGTTTTTCGCGCGGTAGCTGGCACTGCCTTGCCAATCAGTGGATTCGAACAGTACCGCGGCGGTCTCATGCTCTTCATTGTTAAACGCTTCGGCGGCCTGCTGATCCTTGGTTTGCCAGAGATCTCGCCAATCCAGCGCCTGTGCCTGCTGGCTGGGGAGCATTAGCCCCGAGCCCATAATCAATGCCAGAGAGAATAGCCAGCCACGTCTGAAGCTAAGGGCAGCCACCGGGAGTACCAGCAGCAATAACCAGGGACCGAATTCATACCAGACATCGAATTCTTCCTCGACGTCTGATAGCTGTTCTTCATCGAATAGTTCGAAATCAGTCAGCAAATAAGCCAAATCCGAATCGGCAAGTTGAATATCGTGGTAACGACCATTGACGCGATTCGCCAGCGACTGCAACACATTCTTATTCAGGGTTGGAATAATCATGGCACCCGATTCATCGGTGAGTAAGCTGCCGTCGTTGGTGCGGATAGGTGCGCCTTCCTCGGTGCCTATTCCCATGATCAGGAGTTGGTATTCGGTTGCTTGTATTTGTTCGGTGATGAGAAGTTCTTCATCGAAACCGCGTATGCCATCTGTCATCAACAGAATTTTTCCACGATTGGATTCGATGTCGTCTAATAAGCCGATGGCCAAGTCGATAGCGGCAACGGGGTTGCTGCCAAACAAGGGCATGATGTTCGGGCTAAGCGAGGGCACCAGAGCGGCGATGGTTACCACATCGTCGGTAAGCGGGGTCACGGTATGTGCGTCACCGGCATAAACCACTAATGCCGTCTGTCCTTCTTTGCGTAATGCCAGAATATCGCGCAGTTTTCGTTTCGCCAGATCGAGTCGGCTGGGTTCATGATCCGGGGCAAACATCGAAAGTGAGAGATCCATGACGATGACCATGGCATCTTCGCGTTTCTGCACTGGTTGCGGTAGTTGCTCCCAAACCGGGCCAGCAAGCGCCAGCACTGAGAACAGCCAGGCCGCTAATAGAAGCAGTAACGGGGTGCGCTGCGCGGCATTCTTGCTGCGATCCAGCAAATAGGGCAGCAGGGATTTATCGATAGCCTTGTCCCAGGCGGTAACCACGGAATTAACGCGCCACATGGCAATGAAAAATACCAGACAAGGAAGCAAAGCCAGCAGCCAGAGAGGGCGCAGGAAATGAAATGCTTCAATCAAGCTGAGTGGAATCCGGATATCCATTACGCATTGCTTCCGTGGGTGGTCATCGTATCTTGCTCGTCATCCAGCACGTTGGAGTCTTTGATTCGTGCTTTGCCTGCCAGAGATAACCAGGGAATCGAGAATAAGGCGAGAATAAAGCTGATCAGCACCGCTGAACCCAGGGGCCAGTAAAATAAGACACGCGTAGGCCGGTAGGTTTGTTCATCTTGCTCGATAGTCTCCAGCAGGTCCAGTTCCTCATAGATATCTACCAGATCGTTGACGTCTCTGGCTCTGAAGTAGCGTCCACCGGTGGATTCGGCAATCTGGGTTAACACCGCTTCATCCAGTTCGGCGGAGGGATTGATCGCTCTGGCGCCGAAGAAAGTGCGCTGTACCACCTGGTCCGCCCCAATTCCTATGGTATAGATCTTGATATTTTCGGTGCGTGCCAGTTGCCCGGCCTGTTCGGGGGAAACGGCACCGGCGTTATTTACTCCGTCGGTGAGTAGCACCAACACCCGGCTATTTTCTGGTCGGGTACGCAGATGAATCACGCCGAGGCCGATGGCATCGCCAATAGCGGTGGCCGATTCTTCGATAATGCCGATCTCGGCTTCTGCCAGCAAGGTCCCCACGGTTTTCCGGTCGAAAGTGAGAGGGGCTTGAATATAGGCGTGGGCAGCAAACAAGATCAGGCCAAGCCGATCGCCTTCACGACGTTCGACAAAGTCTCCAACCACGGCTTTAACCACATCGATGCGCGAGGCCTGACGGTTACCTACCACCATGTCCTGCGCTTCCATGCTGCCGGAAATATCCACCGAGAGCATGAGATCGCGCCCGGTTGAAGGCAGCTGTACCGGCTCACCGAGCCACTGTGGTCGACTTGCCGCCAGGATAAGCAGCAACCATACAAGGGTGCAGCAGATGAGATTTAACAGCCGGCCAGAGGTGAGGTTTTCGTTATCTGACTGCAATCGGCTGAGAATGCTGAAGAACGGAACGTAGAGCGCCGCATCCTGGCGCGGCGCGCGAGCCAGCAGGCGATATACAATCAGGGGCAGGGGCAGGGCCAGAAAAACAAAGGGCCAGGTGAATTCAAGCATTTTGATGTAATCCTTGCGCTTCGCTAGCAGCCTTCTGCATACCTTGATATAAACTGTTAATCCACTGTAATCCGAGTTGCTGCATGGCCTCTACATCAACCTCGCATTGGGTCTGGAAACGCCCGTAATTCAAGGCAGCGGCGATTTCCTCTGTCATCAGGGAAGAGTCCCCTTTTTCACGAATAAAATCAACCCAGGCGGCTCCGGCAAGGCTGGCTACATTGGCCTGCGGGTAATGCACCAGGGCAACTCGTCGAAGCACGGTATTGAAGGCATTGATGTAGCGTAGTCTTTGCTGATCTGCCTCGGCGCTTGCGGAATTGCCGTAGTCGTCGTAACAATGTTGCAGTTCCGCCAGGGCATATTGGCATATCTTCTTCTGCTTTCGGTAGCGAGCATATTTACCCACCAGGACGACGATCATCGCCAGTACCAGCAGAGCGAGAATCCACCAGCCAGGGGCGGGCGGCCAGTAGCTAATGGCTCCCGGTAAGTGTATATCGGCTAATTGAGCTAGGAGCTCTTCGCTATCCATTGACGGACCTGCTCCACGACGATTTGGTTGGTGCGCAGCTTAATAAGCCGGATCTTGAGTTTATCCAGATCGGATTCCAGTCCCTCAATGCGCTGGGTGAATTGCTGTTTATAACGATTTCTCGCCTTTTGGCTGTGGGTATTCAGTGCCCCTTTACGGCCACCGTCGGTAATGCTGTAGATACCTGGAACCGGGAGGGTTTCCTCCAGGGCATCATAAATCATGCAACAGATAACATTATTGTGTCGGGATAATTGATTCAAATACTGCAGAGCCTTCTCATCCATGGTCATAAAATCGGAGATTACGTATAAGGTGCTACCAGGCTTGGTAATGCGACGGATCTGACCAAGCGCATGTGCCAGGCCAGGTTTAAAGCCAGGTTCGACCTGTCTGTGGTTCTCTGGATCTTTAACTTCCTGTAGCTGCTGATTGTAGCTATATACCTGATTCAATAAGTGCAGGGCAGAGCGGCGGCTGCGCTTTGGTCTGACCAGGCTCGAATCCCAGTCAGAGAAAACCAGACCTCCGACCCGATCACCGTTGTCGATGGCCAGCCAACAAAAAAGAGCGGCGACCTGAGCGGCAATCACCGACTTGAAGGCGACCTGACTGCCGAAATACATATTGTGAGTCTGGTCGACGGCTATAATTACCGGTCTTTCACGTTCTTCCCGAAAGACTTTGGTAAATGGCCTGTTTGTTCGAGCAGTGACACGCCAGTCAATCAGGCGTATATCATCGCCCGCTTGATAGGGTCTGAACTCTTCGAAATCGATTCCGCGGCCTCGCATCTTGGATAGATGCAGCCCGGAAATGCCCGCGATAGAGCGGTTCTGTACCAGATATTCGAGGGTTTTTGCCGCATAGCGCTGCACTAATAGCTCTTGCAGCGTAATTATCGCCCCCGTACTTTGATAACGGGCGTGATGAGCATCAATTTGAAACTTGGCTGACATGAATTAGCTCTGGCCAGGTTGCTTAGGCTGACGGTACACGTTCGCGAAGGGTCTCTAATACCTTATCCGGGGTAATTCCACTGGCCTCCGCTTCGAAGCTCAGCAAAATACGATGCCGCAGCACGTCAAACAGCACTTCCTGTACATCGTCCGGACTGACGAAGTCCCGGCCCTGAATCCAGGCATGGGCTCGCGCGCATCTGTCCAGTGAGATGGTGCCGCGGGGGCTGGCACCGTATTCCAGCCAGGTCGCTACATCATCCCCATAATTTTCTGGATTTCGAGTCGCCATAATGAGCTGAATTATGTATTCCTCGACTTCAGGAGCCATATGCATGGCAAGGATTTCCTGACGTGCAGCAAACACATCCTCCTGTGAAACCTCTTTCGGTGGCTTAGGTATTTTGTGCGCGGCTTCATTTCTCACCAGATGAAGAATCGCGCGCTCTGAAGTAATGTCTGGATAACCGATGGTGACATGCATAAGGAAGCGGTCAAGCTGGGCTTCCGGCA
>JABMOK010000192.1 GCA_013204155.1 Pseudohongiella sp.
ATCCAGGACTACATGCGCAAGTTGCAAAACGCCAACAAGTATTTGGAAGTGCATACACCGCAACTAGTAGATTACAGCCTGTGGGAAAGATCGGGGCATGCCTCGAAATTTGCCAATGAGATGTTCAGTGTTGAATCTGACAATCGCATGTATGCAATCAAGCCAATGAACTGCCCTTGCCATATCCAGGTGTTTAATCAGGGGCTGAAGAGTTATCGCGACCTGCCGCTAAGAATGGCAGAATTTGGTTCCTGTCACCGCTATGAACCTTCCGGCAGTATGCATGGACTCATGCGGGTGCGCAGTTTTGTGCAGGATGACGGACATATCTTCTGTACCCATGATCAAATTCAGTCTGAAGTCGCCGATTTCATGCAATTGCTGTTTGCGGTTTACCAGGATTTCGGTTTTGACGATGTTATTCTGCGACTTTCGACGCGACCGGAAAAGCGGGTTGGCTCGGATGAACTTTGGACAGAGGCGGAGCAAGCCTTAAAGGACGCTCTCAATGCCACCGGTCTGCCGTGGGAATTGCTGCCGGGTGAAGGCGCTTTCTACGGGCCCAAAATTGAGTATTCACTGAAGGATTGCATGGGTCGCATCCAGCAATGCGGAACAATTCAGGTAGATTTCTTCCTGCCAGAGCGACTTGGGGCACAATATGTCGCCGAAGACGGTAATCGTACTACCCCGGTAATGTTACACAGGGCAATTCTTGGCTCATTCGAGCGTTTTATCGGCGTTCTCATCGAGCACTACGCCGGCGCCATGCCTGCGTGGTTATCGCCGGAACAGGCGGTGATTCTGAATATTACCGACAAACAGGGCGATTATTGCAGGAAATTGGAAGAATCCTTGATAAATAAAGGGTTTAGAGTCTCAGCGGACTTGAGAAATGAGAAGATCGGCTTTAAAATCCGCGAGCACACTTTGCAGAAGATTCCTTATTTGCTGGTAGTGGGAGATAAGGAAGTAGAATCCGGGACTGTGGCAGTACGCAAACGCGGTGGCGAAGACTTGGGAAGCATGACATTTGAAGACTTTTGTAGACACTTAAGTCAGGATGTTGCCCGTTTTGGCCGTAGCGACGATCTTCAAGAAGCCCGTTTGGGTGAAGCAAGCTTGAAAGAAAAAAATGCATAATGTTCAGTAAACTAATGACATCGAATATGAGGGAAAAGCGTTCGCGCATATCATGAGGGTTAGTTCTAAAAAGCCAATTATCAATGAGTTTATTGAGGCTGAGCAAGTTCGGCTGGTCGGAGAGACCGGAGAACAACTTGGCATTAAGTCATTAGAAGAAGCAAGAGCGGCAGCGGCAGCGGCCAAGCTCGATTTGGTGCTAATAGCACCCGATGCAGACCCACAAGTCTGCAAGCTCATGGATTATGGCAAACACATATTCGATCTGAAGAAGGAAAAGGCTGCAAGCAAGAAGAAGCAGCGACGAACACAAGTAAAAGAAATCAAATTTCGACCAGGGACGGAAATTGGGGATTATCAGGTAAAACTACGCAACCTGATACGTTTCCTAGAAGATGGGGACAAGGCCAAGGTTTCATTAAGATTCCGCGGTCGGGAAATGGCCCATCAACATCTTGGTATGGAGCTGGTCAACAGGATCCGGGTGGATCTTGCTGAATACGGCGTCGTAGAGCAGGAGCCCAAGATGGAAGGCCGGCAAATAGTAATGGTACTGGCGCCGGTTAAAAAGCGCTAACAAACTAAGGGTCAGACTCCATTGATCCTCGAGGGTTAATGGAGTCTGACCTTTTTGCTTGTTAGAAATTTCATTAAAAGCGCCTCTTCATAAACTACTGGTCATAAACAACTGGTTAGAGAAGAAGAGGGCAAATGCGGAGTTATATGTAATGAGTGGCAAGTTAAAAACCCATAAAGGTGCCGCGAAACGGTTTAAGAAAACCGGTTCCGGCCTTAAGCGCAAAAGCGCTTACAAGAGTCATATTCTGACTAAAATGACGACCAAGCGTAAGCGACAGCTACGCGGTACGAGTGCGGTGCACCCTGTCGATGTCCCAGCTGTTAAACGCATGCTGCGCGATATTTAATCGTTGTTAGTTTAGGAGAAAAAAAATGGCTCGAGTAAAACGAGGCGTTGTAGCTAGTCGACGTCACAAGAAAGTATTAAAGCAAGCAAAAGGTTATTACGGCGCCAGAAGCCGGATATATCGAGTAGCGGTTCAAGCGGTAACAAAAGCCGGTCAATATGCTTATCGCGACCGCAGAGTTAAGAAAAGAGTTTTTCGAGCTCTTTGGATTACTCGTATTAACGCCCAGGCTCGCGAAAACGGTATGACCTATAGCCAATTAATGGCGGGTTTGAAAAAGGCGAATATAGAAATTGATCGTCGCGTACTGGCTGATTTGGCTGTACATGACAAGCCGGCTTTTGCGGCGGTTTTAAATCAAGCGAAAGCTAGTCTCGCCGCTTAAACTTTCTTCACGGAAGTGGCTCATGGCAGAACCCGATTCCCTTCTTGCAGACGCACTGCAAGCCATAAACGACTCTAGCGACGAAAAATCGCTAGAGTCTTTGCGTGTCCATTATTTAGGAAAGAAAGGAAGCCTTACTGCGCAACTTAAGAATTTGGGACAGCTCTCCGCAGAGCAGCGGCCGGCAGCTGGCGAGAAGATCAATGTTGTTAAGCGGCAGATACAAGCCGCTTTAGAAACTAAAAAACTTTCTCTGGTAGAACAGAGTCTAAGTGCGCAGCTGAGTCAGGAGTCGATCGATGTATCTCTTCCGGGCAGACGAGAGAGTCAGGGTGGCTTGCATCCGATCACTATCACCATCGACAGAATTACCTCGATCTTTGAGTCTAGCGGCTATGACGTTGCAGAGGGGCCTGAGATTGAAGATGACTATCATAATTTCGAAGCACTCAATATACCGAGTCACCATCCGGCTCGCGCAATGCACGATACCTTTTATGTGAGTCCTGGCACGGTGTTAAGAACTCATACCTCTCCGGTACAAGTTCGCGTTATGGAGGGTGGAAAACCACCCTTCAGAATGATTTGTCCAGGTAGAGTTTATCGCTGTGATTCAGATATCACCCATACACCCATGTTCCACCAGGTTGAAGGGCTTCTCATCGACGAGAACGTAAGCTTCGCTGACTTGAAGGGAACGGTGATTGATTTTTTACATGCCTACTTTGAAGAAGATATGCCGGTTCGGTTTCGTCCCTCCTATTTTCCATTTACCGAACCCTCTGCAGAAGTTGATATGGGTTGTGTGAGCTGTAGCGGAAAGGGTTGTCGTATATGCAGCCACACCGGATGGCTGGAAGTGATGGGATGTGGAATGGTTCACCCCAGAGTACTTGAAATGTCGAATATCGATGCAGAAAAGTACAACGGTTTCGCTTTTGGAATGGGGGTAGAACGATTAGCCATGTTGCGCTACGGGGTGGGTGATTTAAGAACCTATTTTGAGAATGATTTGCGCTTCTTGCGACAATTCCGTTAACAAATAAAAAAACACAGATAGAACAGCTTTATGATATTTAGCGAACAATGGCTTCGAGAATGGGTGAACCCAAAGCTTGAAACCCGGCAATTAATAGACGAGCTTACCATGGCGGGTCTTGAGGTTGATGGGTCGAGTGCTGTTGCGCACAAGTTTTCAGGCATAGTTGTTGGCCTGGTGGAAACTGTTGAAGCACATCCCGATGCGGACAAATTACATTTGTGTAATGTCAGCAATGGTACAGATTCATTCCAGGTTGTTTGTGGTGCAGCAAATGTGCGTACCGGGCTCAAGATACCGTTCGCAATGCTTGGGGCCGAAATACACAAGCAAGGCGAAGACAAGCCATTTCAAATCAAGAAAGCCAAGCTTCGTGGTGTCGAATCCAATGGCATGCTTTGTTCGGCCGATGAGTTAGGCTTGTCAGATAGCGCAGATGGCTTATTGGAACTGCCAGAAGACGCGCCAGTAGGCGCTGACATTCGCGAATACCTGAAGCTTGACGATATCAGCATAGAATTAGATCTGACACCTAACAGAGGCGACTGCCTGGGTATTATCGGTCTTGCGCGAGAAGTTGGTGTAATAGCGAGAGAAGATGTAAGTCTGCCCGCGCAGCAGGAAATCGCCGCCTCCATTAGCGATGAGTTTGCCGTTAGTATTACCGCCAAGGACGAGTGTCCGCGTTATCTGGGACGAATTATTCGGAAAATTAATCTTAATTCCAAATCTCCACTATGGATGCAAGAAAAACTGCGTCGGTCGGGTTTGCGCAGTATAGATCCAGTAGTAGACGTAACCAATTTCGTGCTCATGGAACTTGGTCAGCCAATGCATGCCTTCGATCTCTCTAAACTGGAAGGGGGCATTGACGTAAGACTTGCCAACAAAAACGAAAAGCTAACTCTGTTAGACGGCAAAGAAATAGAGTTGAGCCCTGAGACACTGGTAATAGCCGATGCGAAAAAGGCCGTAGCAATGGCCGGAATTATGGGTGGGCTGGATACTTCGGTGACAGATCAGACCCAGGATGTATTTCTGGAGTGTGCATTCTTCTCGCCACTGGCCATCGCTGGCAAGGCAAGAGGCTATGGCATGCATACGGATGCATCCCATCGCTACGAGCGCGGCGTGGACTATCAATTGCAGAGACGTGCTATTGAACGTGGTACGCAGTTATTGTTGGAGATTGTTGGTGGTGAGGCGGGACCCATCACTGAAGCCATAGGCAATTTGCCCGAGCCTGTTCAGGTAGGACTTAAATACAGTTCCATCAATAGCCTGCTTGGCATAGAGATAGAGCAGGCCGAGGTGCTGGACATCTTACGGCGGCTCGGTTTCGGCATTGCTAATGAGAATGGGGAATCACTCACCGTGGATGTACCCTCATTTCGCTTCGATGTAAGCATAGAAGCCGACCTGATTGAGGAGCTGGCCAGAATATACGGGTATAACAAGCTGCCGAAAGCAGGGGGCTTGAGTAGTCAGCTATTGAAATCAAAGCCGGAGACAGTCACCGGCATTGGGTCGATGCGCCAGCAATTAGTCGCGCTGGGATACCAGGAGGTAGTTACCTACAGTTTTATCGATCCCGCGTTCGCCGCAACGGTTTGTCCTGGCGAAGAATTTATTCGTTTGCAGAACCCTATTTCGGCAGAGATGTCGGTAATGCGCAGCAGCATCCTGCCTGGCCTGTTAAGCACTCTGATCTACAATGAAAATCGTCAGCAAGAGCGGGTTCGCCTGTTTGAGACGGGCTTGGTGTTTAGCGAGAAGGCGGGAGAAACGCGGCAGATTGGCATGATATCGGGTCTGATATCTGGGTCAAGACTTCCAATTAATTGGACGAATAACAAAGAGATATGTGACTTTTATGATGTGAAAGGTGATGTAGAATCCCTGCTCTCATTAGGTGCCGACCTGTCGACTTATAGCTTCTCCGCCAGCAATCATGGTTGCTTCCATAGCGGCCAATGCGCCCGTGTTGAGAAGGCGGGTGAACTGATTGGGCATATTGGTGCCTTGCATCCCGCTATTCAGCGAAAACTGGGAATTGCCGCTAATACCCTGCTGTTTGAACTGGCCTTGGAGTCTATCAAGCCGAGACTGCTACCACAGGCCAAGCCGCTGTCTAAATTCCCTGAGGTGAACCGTGATCTGGCGATTGTATTGGACGCGAGCACGTCTTCTGCGGCTATACTGGCAAATGTGCGTGAAAATGCAGGGGATTACCTGACTAATTTGCGAATATTTGATGTTTATCAAGGGGATGCGGTCGAAAAAGGAAAAAAAAGTATTGCTTTGGGCTTGACGTGGCAACATCCTTCCCGCACTCTTAGCGACGATGATATAAACACAATAATTAGTAGTTGCGTCAACGGACTACAAGATAAATTTAATGCAAATTTGCGGAATTAGTTGGGGATTTTGACATGGTGGACGGAGCACTGACTAAGGCTGATATGGCTGAACGCCTCTTCGAAGAACTTGGATTAAACAAGCGCGAAGCGAAGGAAGTAGTAGAGCAGTTTTTCGAAGAGATACGGCTCTCTCTGGAGATAAATGAGCAGGTGAAGCTGTCGGGATACGGCAATTTCGATCTCAGAGACAAGAAGCAGAGGCCTGGCCGTAATCCTAAAACCGGCGAAGAGATACCCATTAAGGCAAGAAGAGTAGTAACTTTCAGGCCGGGACAGAAGTTAAAAGCAAGGGTGGAAGGCTATGTTGGAACCGAAGAATAACAACGAACTACCTCCAATACCCCCAAAACGTTATTTCACCATCGGTGAAGTTGGTGAGCTCTGTGCGGTAAAGCCCCATGTCCTACGCTACTGGGAAGCTGAATTTCCGCAACTCAAACCAGTTAAACGTCGCGGAAACCGCCGTTACTACCAGCGTCAGGATGTAATCCTGATCCGACAGATCAAGAGCTTGCTGTATGAGCAAGGCTATACCATTGGTGGTGCCAGGCTGAAGATGAGTGATAGTCCGGCTGAGGTGGGAAAATCCAGTGTTAATGCCAGTGAAATCAAGTCGCTGGTAAAGGATTTGGAGAGTGTGATCGCACGGTTGTAGTCAGCCGACTATCAAATAACATCGGGGCCGTTTCAGCTCCGCAAGCAAGAATTATCGGGGCGTAGCGCAGTCTGGTAGCGCACTACGCTGGTGGGATTCGTATTAAGGAAGTAGTAAAATCTGTTCGGTTATCATTTCAGCAGTATAAATCACTGAAGCGATTTATTTCGGGGCGTAGCGCAGTCTGGTAGCGCACTACACTGGTGGGATTCGTATTAAGGAAGTAGTAAAATCTGTTCGGTTATCATTTCAGCAGTATAAATCACTGAAGCGATTTATTTCGGGGCGTAGCGC
>JABMOK010000193.1 GCA_013204155.1 Pseudohongiella sp.
GTAGAGTTCCGAGCAAACCCGGGTCAATGCTGCGGTTAATGTCGTCTTACCATGATCAACGTGGCCAATCGTACCTACGTTTACGTGTAATTTGTTTCTTTCGAATTTTGCCTTCGCCACAATACCACCTCACTTAAATCTAAAAAAGTATGACCTTCTAATTTTTACTAATAATGCCTTCGGCTATGTTGTTAGGGACCACCGCATACTTATCAAATTCCATCGTATACGTTGCTCTGCCTTGCGTTGCTGAACGCAAATCAGTTGAATAGCCAAACATTTCAGCCAAGGGAACTTCAGCGGTAATCACCTTGCCCATAGAACTGTCTGCCATGCCCTGCACCATGCCACGACGCCGGTTTAAATCGCCCATGACGTCACCCATATATTCTTCAGGTGTTACAACCTCTACGCTCATCATCGGTTCAAGCAGCGCTGCATCGGCTTGCAGTGCTCCCTTCTTCAAGGCTATGGATCCGGCGATCTTGAATGCCATTTCACTGGAGTCAACATCGTGAAAAGTACCATCAAACAAAGTGACTTTCATTGCCAGTAACGGGTAGCCCGCCAGACAACCATTCTTCATCTGCTCCTGAACACCTTTATCAACTGCCGGGATGTATTCTCTGGGAATAGCGCCACCGACAATTTCATTGACGAATTCGTATTCCGAATCTGGATCAAGCGGTTCGAGTCTAAGCCATACATGGCCGTATTGACCACGACCACCGGACTGCTTGACGTGCTTGCCTTCGATTTCGACTGACTTACGAATCGTTTCCCTATAGGCCACCTGTGGCTTACCGATATTCGCTTCGACGGAGAACTCACGGCGCATTCTGTCTACCAGAACGTCCAGATGTAACTCGCCCATTCCCGAAATAATTGTCTGACCAGATTCTTCGTCTGTCTCAACACGGAATGAAGGATCTTCCTGAGCAAGTTTGCCCAAGGCGATACCCATCTTTTCCTGATCTGCCTTACTCTTGGGCTCAACTGCCACAGAAATAACCGGCTCTGGAAATTCCATTTTTTCCAGAGTTACAACGCGGTTAACCGCACAAAGCGTCTCACCCGTTGTTACATCTTTAAGCCCAATCGCGGCGGCAATATCACCCGCCAATACTTCTTTAATCTCTTCACGTGAGTTCGCATGCATTTGCACCATACGTCCTACTCGTTCTTTCTTGCTTTTAATTGGATTGTAAACCGAATCGCCTGAATTCAATGTGCCCGAATACACTCGGAAGAAGGTCAATGTTCCGACAAAGGGGTCGGTAGCAATTTTAAATGCCAGCGCCGCAAATGGTGCCGCATCGTCTGCTTCACAAGTAACCACGGTGCCATCTTCCAGAACACCCTCGATTGCCTTCACTTCAGTTGGTGCAGGCATGTAATCAATTACGGCATCAAGCACCGCTTGAACGCCCTTGTTCTTGAATGCCGAGCCACATAGAGTCGGCACGATTTCACTTGCCAATGTACGCTTGCGTATCCCTTGCATGACTTCTTTTTCGCTAAGCTCGCCAGAGTCCAGATACTTTTCCATTAACTCGTCAGTTGCTTCTGCCGCCGCTTCCACTAAAACTTCGCGCCATTTATCGGCTTGAGCCTGCATGTCCGCGGGGATATCTTCATAGTTAAATGTTACGCCCTGGTCTTCTTCATTCCAGCGGATGGCCTTCATCTTCACCAGGTCGATAACGCCCTTGAATTCATCTTCTGCACCGATTGCCAATTGCAGAGGAATTGGATTAGCACCCAAGCGCTCTTTCATCTGTTCAACAACCATCAGAAAGTCAGCACCGGCGCGGTCCATCTTGTTGACTAATACCACGCGCGGCACTTCATAACGATTCGCCTGACGCCATACAGTTTCAGTCTGAGGCTGCACACCCGAAGAACCACACAAAACTACGACCGCTCCATCCAATACCCGCAAGGAGCGCTCTACTTCAATAGTGAAGTCAACGTGACCCGGTGTGTCGATGATGTTTATGCGGTGTTCTTCGTACTGCTTGTCCATCCCGGCCCAGAAACAGGTAGTGGCCGCCGAGGTAATTGTAATACCACGTTCTTGCTCCTGTTCCATCCAGTCCATAGTCGCCGCACCATCATGTACTTCACCAATCTTGTGTGAAACACCTGTATAAAATAGTACTCGCTCGGTAGTCGTTGTTTTTCCCGCGTCAACGTGAGCAACAATACCTATGTTGCGATAACGACTATAAGGATGCTTTCTGGCCACAACTTATGCCCTTGATACATAGTGATTTAGTTAGACCCGCTTCTCTTGGAAACGCTTCTCTTAAAGATGTGTCTCTTGGAAACGCTTCTCTAAAAACGATAGTGTGAGAATGCGCGATTGGCTTCGGCCATGCGATGCACGTCTTCCCGCTTCTTCACTGCGCTGCCCTTACCTTCAGATGCATCAACGATTTCACCAGCAAGGCGCAATGCCATAGACTTTTCGCCGCGCTTGCGCGAATGCTCTACCAACCAGCGCATAGCAAGGGCATTACGTCGCTCCGCTCTTACTTCAACCGGCACTTGATAGGTCGCTCCACCAACGCGGCGAGATTTCACCTCAACCATTGGGGCGATAGCTTCCAGGGCTTTTTCAAAAATTTCGATGGGATCGCCAGTCGCCTTATCAGCAACCACAGCCAATGCACCATAGACGATTTTCTCGGCAACAGATTTCTTGCCGTCGACCATCACATGGTTCATGAATTTTGCGAGGATTTTACTTCCGAACTTTGGATCTGGCAGAACTTCACGTTTCGCCACTACTCTACGTCTAGGCATTTGAGACCTCTTGTTTATTCAGGTTAACCCAGGACTCTTACTCAATTAGTGAATTAAATTCTCTAACTAAATAATACCTGGCCTTACTCTCGCTCATCGGTTTATTAAAGAGTCTCGATGAGCCGCGCATCCTTACGCTTGTAGGAGCGATGCCTGACAGTAATATCAGACAAGGCCTTGACTCTAAATTCTGCTACCGTACTTATTTTTTAGGACGCTTGGTTCCGTACTTCGAACGGCTCTGCTTACGATCAGCAACACCCGAGGTATCCAGACTGCCACGCACGGTGTGATAACGCACACCAGGTAAATCCTTAACTCTGCCGCCTCTGATCAGAACCACGGAGTGCTCCTGAAGATTGTGGCCTTCACCACCAATATAGGAGGATACTTCAAAGCCATTAACCAAACGCACACGACAAACCTTTCTCAGTGCCGAATTTGGTTTCTTCGGCGTGGTCGTATAGACCCTAGTACAGACCCCACGCTTTTGCGGGGAGCCTTGCAGCGCAGGTACTCCGCTCTTGACTACCTTGCTCTTCCTGGGCTTGCGTACTAGCTGGTTAATTGTTGTCATGTTTCCTCAAAACCTCTATTTTTTCGGGCTTTTGCCCTATCTTTACTGGCTTTTAACTGATTCTGTGTGAATCTCTGTACTTGGCCAAATAAAGGATGCGAGAGTTTAATGATCCCGCGTCCCCTAGTCAACTATTTCGAGGCAGCTGAATTAGCTGCCGGGACTTCTAGCCGTCATTGATATTCAGCGCCTCACTCAGCGCAGCCTCTACATCACTGGCGCTAACCGATTTCGATGCAATGGCTTCCGCATAGCTTTTCTTGCGCGCCGCATGATAAGCCAATCCGGTTCCAGCAGGAATAAGTCTGCCGACCACCACGTTTTCTTTCAATCCGCGGAGGAAATCACGCTTGCCTGTGACAGCGGCTTCGGTAAGTACCCGCGTAGTTTCCTGGAAAGAAGCAGCAGAAATGAATGATTCCGTCGCTAATGATGCCTTGGTAATACCCAATAGCATGCGCTCGAATCTAACTTCCTGCTTGCCTTCTTCACGTAACTTGTCGTTAACCTCAAGGATTCGAGTAAAAGTAAGCTGCTCGCCCTTGATCAAGGTGGAATCACCGATTCTGCTAACCTCCACTTTGCGCAACATTTGCCTGACTATGACTTCGATGTGTTTATCGTTAATTCGTACACCCTGTAGTCGATAAACTTCCTGCACTTCGTTAACGATGTATTGGGCGAGGGATTCAACCCCTTTCAAGCGAAGAATATCGTGAGGTGCGGGAGCCCCTTCTGAGACCACCTCTCCCCTTTCGATGAATTCACCCTCAAACACAGTCATGGTGCGCCATTTAGGAATCAGGACTTCGTAATGATCACTGCCATCGATTGGATTAATTCCGTCCTTCGGAGTGATAACTAACCTGCGCTTGCCCTTAGTCTCCTTGCCGAAACTTACCGTACCAGATATCTCTGCAAGAATTGCCGGTTCCTTTGGCTTACGTGCCTCAAATAAATCCGCCACTCTTGGCAGACCACCCGTGATATCACGAGTTTTCGAACCTTCTTGTGGAATACGTGCAATAACATCACCGATATTTAAATCAGTACCATCCTTAAGGCTGACAATCGAATTCGCCGGTAAAAAGTAATGGGCAGGATGATTAGTTCCAGGCAAGCAAATTTCCTTGCCCTTCTTATCCACAACCGAAACTCCCGGGCGCAGCTCCTTGGCAGAAGCGGCTCGCTCTGCAGGATCAATCACCGAGATACTGGTAAGTCCGGTAATTTCATCTGTTTGTTCGCGTACAGTAATGCCCTCTTCCATTGCAGCAAAAGCGACTCTACCTGACACTTCTGAAACAATCGGGTGAGTATGCGGATCCCAGGTTGCAACTATCTGACCTACTTCCACCTTAACTTTCTTGCCCACTGTAATCAAAGCACCATAAGGCAACTTGTAACGCTCGCGCTCACGCCCATTGACGTCGTTTACGATAAGCTCACCTGAACGGGAAACTACAACCAGTTCTCCCTTGATGTTCTCTACAGTCTTCATATTATGTAGGTGAATAGTACCGGTGTTCTTCACCTGCACACTGTCACTGGCAGTCGCTCTCGAGGCGGCGCCGCCGATATGGAAAGTACGCATCGTTAACTGTGTACCAGGTTCGCCGATAGATTGAGCAGCAATAACCCCGACCGCCTCACCAATATTAGCCACATGTCCACGTGCCAGGTCTCTTCCATAGCACTGGCTGCATATGCCAAAACGAGTCTCACAGGTAATGGGAGAGCGCACGTAGAGTTCATCCACACCACTCGTTTCCAGTTGTTCTACCAGGCGTTCGCTGATCATCTCGCCTGCCGCCGCAATCACCTTGGTACCATCTTCTTCAATTACGTCTGCGGCGAGAATTCTTCCAAGTACACGATCACCTAGCGGAGCAATGATGTCGCCGCCTTCAATTACAGGCGTCATGGTCAGACCATTTACTGTGCCACAGTCATTCTCGGTAATAACAAGATCCTGAGCGATATCCACAAGACGTCGAGTTAAATATCCTGAGTTAGCTGTTTTCAATGCCGTATCGGCCAAACCCTTACGTGCTCCGTGAGTAGAGGTAAAGTATTGCGATACGTTCAATCCTTCACGGAAATTAGCGGTAATAGGTGTCTCAATGATTGAGCCGTCGGGTCGAGCCATTAATCCACGCATACCCGCCAATTGACGAATTTGGGCGGGGGAGCCCCTGGCGCCTGAATCGGCGTAGACATAGACGGAATTGAAAGATTCCTGCAATTCTTCTTTGCCTTCTTTGTTGATAACCGGCTCAGTAGACAAACCTTCCATCATGGACTTCGCCACAATGTCATTGGCTCTGGACCAAATATCGATAACCTTATTGTACTTCTCTCCTTGAGTTACCAGACCAGAGGCAAACTGCGCTTCGATTTCCTCAACTTCAACATTTGCCTGAGCAATGATAGAGGCCTTGTCTTCGGGTATAACGAAATCATTAACACCGATGGAAGAACCCGAACGAGTTGAGTACTTGTACCCTGTGTACATTAGCTGGTCAGCAAAGATAACGGTTTCCTTGAGGCCAACATTTCGATAACAGGCATTCAGAATTTGAGAGATAGATTTCTTGCCCATCTTCTGATTCACCATTGAGAATGGCAAGCCTTCTGGAACAATATTAAATAACAACACGCGACCGACAGTAGTCTCGACAATGCCTGTTTCAGTGATTTTCTCACCGTCTTCATTATTATAAATATCGGTAATACGTACTTTAATGCGCGCCTGTAAATGCGCATGACGAGTTTCGTAGGCTCGCTGTACTTCTTTCACATCCGCAAATATCATGCCTTCGCCCGCTGCATTAACACGTGATCGCGTCATGTAGTAGAGGCCAAGCACAACGTCCTGCGAAGGCACGATGATTGGCTCGCCATTTGCTGGCGCCAGAATATTGTTGGTGGACATCATCAAGGTACGTGCTTCGAGCTGTGCTTCTAATGTCAGAGGCACGTGCACCGCCATTTGGTCACCGTCGAAATCCGCGTTGTATGCCGCACACACCAAAGGGTGCAACTGAATAGCTTTACCTTCAATAAGAACCGGCTCGAATGCTTGAATCCCGAGTCTATGCAAAGTAGGCGCACGGTTAAGGAGCACCGGATGCTCGCGAATTACATCCGCCAGAATATCCCAAACTTCAGCGGTTTCCCGCTCCACCATTTTCTTGGCGGCCTTAATGGTGGTAGCCAAGCCACGACGCTCAAGCTTGCCAAAAATAAACGGCTTAAATAATTCCAGCGCCATTTTCTTTGGCAGACCACATTGGTGCAATCGCAGAGTTGGACCAACCACGATAACCGAACGACCAGAATAGTCCACTCGCTTACCAAGCAGGTTCTGACGGAATCGGCCTTGCTTACCCTTAATCATGTCAGCAAGAGACTTCAGAGGGCGCTTATTAGAACCAGTAATCGCACGACCGCGGCGGCCGTTATCGAGTAGCGCGTCGACAGCTTCCTGCAACATGCGCTTTTCGTTACGGACAATAATGTCTGGCGCGTTCAAATCGAGAAGGCGCTTAAGGCGATTGTTGCGGTTAATAACTCGTCGGTACAAATCGTTTAGATCAGATGTTGCGAAACGCCCTCCATCCAGTGGTACTAATGGACGCAAGTCTGGTGGCAGCACTGGCAAAACAGTCATTACCATCCACTCTGGCTTGTTGCCTGATTCATTGAATGCTTCCAGCAATTTAAGCCGCTTGGAAAGCTTCTTCAGCTTGGTTTCAGAATTAGTTGCAGGAATTTCCTCGCGTAGACGCGCTACTTCTGAGTCTACGTCCAAATCCTTCATCAGGCCTGAACCGCCTCCGCTCCCATCTTGGCATCAAATTCATCGCTGAATTCTTCCATAGCCTCATAATATTGCTCATCGTTAAGCAGCTGGCCTTTTTCCAGAGTGGTCATGCCAGGATCGGTAACCACGAAAGATTCGAAATAAAGAATTCTTTCGATGTCACGCAAAGTCATATCCAACAATAAACCAATACGAGAAGGTAATGATTTGAGAAACCAAATATGCGCAACCGGGCTAGCCAACTCAATATGGCCCATACGGTCACGACGAACTTTTGAAAGCGCTACTTCTACGCCACACTTTTCACAGATTACACCGCGGTGCTTTAAGCGTTTATATTTCCCGCAGAGACATTCGTAATCCTTAACCGGACCAAAAATCTTGGCACAGAACAAGCCATCACGTTCTGGCTTGAAGGTTCTATAGTTAATAGTCTCTGGCTTCTTTACTTCACCGAATGACCAGGCGCGGATCATCTCCGGCGA
>JABMOK010000194.1 GCA_013204155.1 Pseudohongiella sp.
AGCCGTTGATGCCTTGGTGGTTAATCGCAGCGGGAACTATATTGATGCCACCTTTGGTCGCGGAGGCCACAGTCGAGCGATTCTTCAGCGGCTGGACAATGACGGCCAGCTGATAGTTTTTGACAAGGATCCAGAAGCAATAGCCGTAGCGCTAGAGCTGCAAAAAACCGAACCACGACTGGAGGTTGCGCACGCACCCTTTAGCCAAATTGAAGAATGGGTGAATGCCAAAGGGCTGTTTGGCGACATCGATGGCATTGTTTTTGATTTAGGTGTCTCTTCGCCGCAATTGGATGTGGCAGAGAGGGGGTTTAGTTTCTTGCGAGATGGTCCTTTGGATATGCGTATGGATCCAAGCAGTGGCTTAAGTGCAGCGGAATGGGTCAATTCGGCCGCAGAAAATGTTATCGCCGATGTGCTTTATCAATTCGGTGAGGAGCGGCATTCGCGACGGATGGCTAGACGCATAATACTTGAGCGCGCAGAAAAGCCGATTACCACCACCGGGGAATTGGCGGAAATTATTAAACAGGCAAATCCTGCCTGGGAGAGAGACAAGCATCCAGCAACAAGAGCCTTTCAGGGGATTCGACTATTCATAAACGATGAGTTGGGCGAGTTGGAAAAGGGTTTGGAGCAGGCTCTTGGTGTTTTGAAAATTGGAGGCAGATTGGTGGCCATAAGCTTTCATTCCCTGGAAGACCGGATAGTGAAGAGATTTATAGCCTTGCAGGCCAAGGGAGACAACTTCCCGCGAAATTTGCCCGTGTCACAGGACTTGCTAAATCCCAGGCTTAAAGCAATTGGAAAGCGCGTTAAGGCAAGCGCGATCGAAGTTGACAGAAATCCTCGCGCCCGAAGTGCGGTGATGCGTGTAGCGGAAAAAATTGCATGAATTCTATCCATGTTAGTGGGTGTCAAACGCTATGATTACTGACAGAAAATCGAAGCTAATCGGCAGGTCTAAGCTAACACCACCGTCCATATTTCAGTGGGCGGGAATATTGCGTCCATCCACGCTGGGTCTATCGCTATTTTTGGGGTTGATTCTCACTTCGGGCCTGTCGGTTGTTCATACAACACATGAAAACAGAGTTGCTTTTAATGCGCTTCAGGTAATGAAAGAGCAGGCTAATCAACTGGAAGTGGAATGGGGCCAATTGCTAATTGAACAAAGTACCTTTGGTATTGAGGGAAGAGTCGCGCAAAAAGCCATCGAGCAATTACAGATGCAAGTTCCTGAGCCATCCAATATTGTAGTGGTGAGTCATGAGTAGCGCGAAAATTAAGCAGGCTTTTCAGCAGTGGCGATTTTACTTTGTGCTGTTTGCGATGTTTCTCTGCGTGCTCGCCATCGGCTGGAAAGTAAGTGCTTTGCAAATCCTGGAAAGGGATTTTCTTCAGAGCCAAGGCGATGCGAGAACAATTCGAACAGTTCCTCTTGTCGCCAATCGTGGGCTTATTACTGACAGGGACGGCGAGCCGCTTGCTGTTAGCTCGCCGGTAAAATCTATTTGGGTAAACCCCGGCGAGATAAATAGTGATATTCCAGCCATCAATCGTCTGGCCAAAGAGCTGGATTTGAATGCTGAGGAATTGGCACGCAATATTGGAAAAAATAGCAGCAAAGAATTTTTGTATATAAAGAGACGTCTAGCTCCGGCGGATGCTGACAGAGTTCTTTCTCTCAAAATTGAGGGTGTCTACGGTCAGCAGGAATACCAGCGATTCTATCCTCATGGAGAAGTCGCGGCACATTTGCTTGGATTTAGTGATGTCGATGACGTAGGGCAGGAAGGGCTTGAGCTTACTTACGATGACTGGTTGCGCGGTGTGCCGGGCAGGCGGCAGGTAATTAAGGACCGACGCGGTCATATAATTGAAGAGCTGAACACCATTCAAACGGCTCAGCCGGGAAAAAGCCTAGAGCTCAGCATCGATTTTCGTCTGCAGAGTCTTGCCTACAAAGAGTTAAAAGAAGAGTTCGTAACTCGTCGTGCGAAATCGGCCTCTATTGTTGTTCTGGATGTCGATACCGGTGAAGTCCTGGCTATGGCAAATCAGCCCTCCTACAACCCTCATAACAAAGCCAATATGACTGACTTCAGCGTGTTGCGTAACCGTGCAATTACTGATGTGTTCGAGCCCGGGTCTCCGATGAAGGCGTTTACCATTGCGGCGGCTTTGGAGTCCGGGCTGTATACGCCAGAGACGGTCATTGAAACAGGCCCAGGATGGTTTATGGTCGAAGGCAAGGAAGTGAAAGATATAGCCAATTACGGAACTTTGAACACGACGAGAGTCATTACTAAATCCAGCAACGTAGGAGCCAGCAAAATTGCGCTAACTATTGGCCATGAAGCTATCAGGGATGTGCTGGAGCGGGTCGGTATGGGCCAGGTGACGGGCACGGGATTTCCGGGAGAGCGCGGTGGTGTGTTGCCAAATCATCGTCGCTGGAGCGGGATTGAAACAGCTACTCTGTCATTCGGCTATGGACTTTCAACAACCGCTTTACAGTTGGCTCAAGCCTATTCAGTTATCGCCGATGGCGGCATACGCAAACCCGTTTCGCTAATCAAGCTTGATGCTAAATCCATCGAAGAGTTGCCGAGAGATCAGGTGCTTAGCGAGACTATTAGCAATCAAGTATTGGCGATGTTGGAAACAGTTGTGGACCCGAGCCGTGGAGGCTCTGCTCGCGATGCGCGCGTGCCTTTCTATAAAGTTGCCGGTAAGACAGGAACGGTTCATGTAGTGGGTGAATTTGGCTACCAGGATCATGTCTATAATTCCTTGTTTGTTGGATTAATTCCAGCAAGTGATCCGAAGCTTGTTGTCGTGGTGATTATCAATGAGCCGAAGGGCAGTGAGCATTATGGTGGTCAGGTCGCGGCACCGGTTTTTTCACGGGTAGCGTCGGGCGCAATGCGACTATTGAATATAGCGCCGGATGACGTCCCGGTAAATCAGGCAACCGAGTTAACTTTACTCTAAACATGAATACGGCTGAACAATTGAATTTAAACACTTGCTTGCTCGATTTAGTGAGCGGTCTGACTACATCGGACCCAAATGCTAAGGCGCTCAATGTCATTGTTACAGGTATCCAAATGGATAGTCGGTTGTTACGCAAGGGTGATTTGTTTCTTGCTTGCTTCGGGCACAATCATGATGCGCGTGAATATATCGATGAAGCCATCGACCTCGGTGTGGCTGCAGTTCTTGCGGAATCAGGTGGGCAGTGGCAAGGCACGAGAGTTATCAAGGATGTGCTGGTTATCGCTATCGATAATCTTTCGGCGAAGATAAGTGAAATAGCCGCTCGGTTCTACTCCAATCCCAGTAAGGAATTGCATGTGATCGGCATTACCGGAACTAATGGGAAAACCAGTTGCTGCCAATTTATTGCGCAAGCGCTGTCTTCGCTCGGATATCAATGCGGAACGATTGGCACACTTGGATACGGTGTGTATGGAAATTTAAGTGAAACTCAGCTAACAACTCCAGATGCGGTGTTTACTCAGATGGCGTTGGCTGAAATGGTGAGAGACCATGTCGATCCGGTAGTAATGGAAGTCTCATCGGTAGGCTTGCATCAAAAACGTGTTAAGGCGGTTAATTTTGACACCGCCATTTTTACCAACCTTAGTCGTGATCATCTCGACTACCATGAAAGCATGGAAGCTTATGCTGAAACCAAAAAGAAATTATTTGCCTCAGAGGGACTCAAGAGAGCGATCGTTAATCTGGATGATTCTTATGCGCTTTCAATTATTAATACCATAGCAAAAGACGTAGAAATTTCCACCTATAGCATAAAAAATTCGATGGCAACGGTTTATGCGGAAGAGTTGAATCTTACCAGGCGGGGATTTAACGCTCGCATAGTAACGCCCTTTGGAAAAGGCAAAGTCAGTGGAAGGCTTATTGGGTATTTTAATTTTAGCAACTTACTTGCAGTAATTGCGGCATTAACGAGTTACCTGTCTCGCATGGGAGAGGTTGATATAACAAAAGTGTGCGCGCACGTATCCGAGCTCAGTCCAGTCAACGGGCGTATGGAAATAATCGGAGAACACGAGGAAATAACGGCTGTAGTTGACTATGCGCATACACCTGATGGTTTGCACTGTGCCTTGGCCGGGCTAAGAGATCACTTTGACGGGAAAATTTGGTGCGTATTCGGCTGCGGCGGAAATCGTGATAAAGGCAAGCGTCCAATGATGGGAGAAATAGCCGAGAAGTTTGCGGATAAGTTAATTGTCACCGATGACAATCCTCGAAACGAGGACGGAGATGAAATTGTCCAACATATTTTGAGTGGCATTAACGATCAGGCGGCGGTTGTTGTATTGAGAGACAGGGCTAGAGCAATCGCCTTTGCAATCGAGAATGCGGACGTCGGAGATGTCGTGCTGGTTGCTGGCAAAGGGCATGAAACCTATCAAGACATTGGCGGTAATAAATTAATTTTCAGTGATGCGAATCAAGTTCGTTTGGCGCTGCAAGCACGAAACGAAATTAATGGGGAATAAAAGGTTTGATCGGAACAATGACTCTATCATTACTTGCTGAAGAGCTAAAAACCGAGTTTCATGAGCAAGACGTCATGTTTTCTCGGCTGTCTACCGATACTCGGTCGCTTGCCAAGGGTGATCTTTATCTTGCGCTGGTGGGACACAATTTTAATGGAAATGATTTTATTGCACAGGCTGAGAAAAAAGAGGCTTGTGCAGCTATTGTATCTGAAAATATTACCTCCAAGCTTCCCTTGCTACGAGTAGTTGACACGCATAAAGCGCTAGGAGTTATAGCGAGTCTTAATCGCAGGCGTAGCAAGGCAAAAGTAATAGCGCTTACGGGTAGCCAGGGGAAAACTACAGTTAAAGAAATGACAGGAGCAATTCTGAATGTTCGAGCGAACTGTTTGATAACAGAGGCTAATCTCAATAACACGATTGGGGTGCCGCTTACACTGCTGAAAATAAGTGAAGATCACGAGTTTGTAGTAGTTGAGATGGGAGCAAATTCGGCGGGTGAAATTTCTTATAGTGCAAAAATAACACAGCCAGACCTGGCTCTAATTACCAATGCAGGTGCTGCGCATGTCGAGGGGTTTGGATCCTTGCAGGGGATAGTTTCTGCCAAGGGAGAGATTATTGATGGCCTCTCAGATACGGGAGTGCTCATTCTCAATGGCGATGATGCGCATATTGCAGATTGGGTGCGGCGCGCTGGCAGTAAACGAATTGTTCAGTTCAGTTATGCCAACGAGAAGGGAAATTCGGCCTACTATGCTAAAAATGTTGAGACATTGCCAGGAGGAATTACTCGATTTGATTTGTTTACACCCATAGGCGATAGAATTATTACAAGTAATTTTCTTGGCAAGCACAATGTAGTAAATGTGGTAGCTGCCGCCGCGGCGGCAATTGAGGTAGGTGCAAGTCTCGAAGAAGTTGCGTTGGGCTTGAATAACTTACCACCAGTGAAAGGACGTCTTTGTCCATTGGCGGGCATCAATGGAAGTATTTTGATTGACGATTCTTATAACGCCAGTCCGAACTCATTTAGAGCAGCCATAGATGTATTGATGTCCTTTCCTGGAAGGAAAATTTTGCTGGCTGGTGAAATGAAGGAGCTGGGAAGCGATACCAATTCGGCTCACGTATCTGTCGGCGAGTATGCTGCCAATTTAGGAATCGATGAACTTTGGGCGACTGGCGAATTCTGTAGGCTTATGGTCGATGCCTTTGCGGGAAAGGGCAAATATTTTAGCAGCAAGACAGAGTTGATTAATGCAGCCAAGCTTGCTGCAAATACCGATATTGTTTTCCTGGTAAAGGGTTCTCGTGGAGCAAAAATGGACACGGTTGTGAATGCATTGACTGACGGTGAGGAAATCTAATGCTGGTTTGGCTTTCAAATTACTTAATCCAGTTTGACACTAGCTTTGCTGTTCTTCAGTACATTACGGTAAGGGGTATCTTTAGTGTGCTCACAGCGATGGGATTTTCGCTACTTATAGGTCCTTATATGATTCGTCGCCTGAACTATCATCAGATAGGACAAGTAGTACGCGACGACGGGCCAGAGTCTCATTTCAGCAAGGCTGGAACTCCGACGATGGGGGGAGCTTTGATTTTGGTAGCCATAACAATGAGTACATTGCTATGGGCAGATCTGAGTAATCACTATGTATGGATAGTACTGCTGGTAACAATGATGTTCGGAGCAATTGGCTGGGTTGATGATTATCGCAAGGTTTTTGAACAGGATCCGAAAGGGCTCTCGGCCCGATGGAAATTATTCTGGCAGACCCTAATCGGGTTGGCTGCCTCAATCGTTCTTTACTCTACGGCCTACAGCCCGGTTGAAACTCAGTACATTATCCCCTTCTTTAAAGATGTGGCCATTAGTTTGGGGGGGCTCTATATAGCCGTTAGCTGTTTCACGATTGTGGGATTCAGCAATGCGGTTAATCTCACCGATGGCCTGGACGGTTTGGCTATATTGCCGACGGTAATGGTTGGCGGCGCACTGGGGGTAATTGCCTATCTTACGGGGAATAGCGAATTTTCTGCTTATTTGAATATCCCTTATGTGGTTGGGGCGGGTGAAGTAGTAATTTTTGCTGGCGCCCTGCTAGGTGCCGGTCTTGGTTTCCTTTGGTTTAACACCTATCCCGCCCAAATATTTATGGGGGATGTAGGTGCTCTGGCTTTAGGGGCGGCTCTTGCAACAATGGCTATTATAGCTCGCCACGAAATAGTTCTATTAATTATGGGTGGCAGATTTGTTTTGGAGACAGCCTCCGTTATTTTGCAA
>JABMOK010000195.1 GCA_013204155.1 Pseudohongiella sp.
CCAATTACCAATTACCAATTACCAATTACCAATTCCAATTCCAATTAACTACATTATTACTGTTTAGCAACGTCAGTTAACAATCCGGACTAACAGTTCCTGAGCCAGCCTATGTCGGCGACGCTAGAATGCCATATCAGGCTTGAATAGCCCCACCTTCAGAGCCTTGCTTGTGTATATAGTCTTGCCGTCCACAGCCACTGTGCCATCGGCAATGCCCAGGACTAACGAGCGAGCCACCATTCGACTTATTGATAGCTCGTAAGTTACCTTCTTCGCATCCGGTAATATTTCACCGGTAAATTTTATTTCTCCGGCACCAAGCGCTCGACCCCTGCCGGGATGTCCGCTCCAGCCAAGAAAAAATCCAACCAGTTGCCAGAGTGCATCCAATCCGAGGCAGCCTGGCATAACTGGGTCACCCGGGAAATGGCAGGCAAAAAACCACAGGTCAGGATGTATATCCAGCTCGGCGATAATTTGCCCCCGCCCGTACTCGCCGCCGTCGCTATTAATCTCGATAATGCGATCGAGCATAAGCATGTTGCCTGTCGGGAGTTTGGCATTGCCTGGACCAAAAAGTTTGCCGTGGCCGCAATCCACCAGTTCTTCCAAACTGTAGGAGCTCTGTGGAACAAAAATGTGATTTTCTTCTGTCATTTTATTGGTTTCTTTTTATCGGGTTTATCGGTTGAATACACCCTTTCGAGTGGGCGATCCCAGCAAAGCATGGGATATTATCGTGCTGAGGCCAAATAATCGATCATAAATTGTCATCGGAAGGGGGAATCAGCTGGCTCATTCTCCTTCTTCAATTAATTTCAATGAGAATTTGCTACCATCGTCCCCTTTATTCGCAGGCGATGAACTATTGGAAGTCTTATGTTAATCCCCGTTGTGTTAGCAGGTGGTGTTGGCTCGCGGCTTTGGCCGGTTTCTCGCTCGATGTTACCCAAGCAATTTATCGATTTCCCCAATCTGCACGGCTCCCTGTTTCAGAATACCTTGACTCGTCTCGATGGTCTCAATGATATCAGTGAACCCTTGGTAGTATGCAATGCAGATCATCGCTTCCTAGTGGCAGAACAGCTTAGAGCGCTGCAAAAAATTGACAATACTATCTTGCTAGAGCCAATCGGTAGAAATACGGCGCCGGCAGTTGCTATGGCGGCTTTAAGCGCTCAGCAAAACTATGCCGATCCAGTATTGCTGGTTTTGCCCGCCGACCACCTTATTCAAAATAGAGTGGCCTTGCATAAGGCAATTGAAAAAGGGATGCGTCTTGCTCAGAATAATCAGTTAGTTACTTTTGGTATAGTGCCAGATGCCCCAGAAACAGGATATGGCTATATTGAAAGGGGTGAAGAGTTGGCTGAAGAGTTGGGTGAAAAATCCGCCTACAAGGTCAATCGCTTCATTGAGAAGCCCGATCGGAGTACGGCCGAGTCGTATCTGGCCGACGGCAGGTATTTGTGGAATAGCGGCATGTTTATGTTCACCGCCGCCAATTATTTGCAGGAATTGAAACGCCATGCGCCAGACATTTTTGCCAGCTGTCATGAAGCCTATGCGGCACTGGAACGGGAGCAGGATTTTCAATTTATTCCCCAGGCGCTGTTTGCGAATTGCCGTAGCGACTCCATCGATTATGCCGTGATGGAGAAAACCAAATCGGCGGCCGTTATCCCTCTGGATGCCGGCTGGAGTGATCTGGGTGCCTGGGACGCACTTTGGCAGGTGGAAAAGAAAGATGTCAGGGGGAATGCGATCAGTGGCGATGTGATCACCGAAAATGTGGCAAATAGCTACATTCAAGCGCAATCCCGCTTGGTGGCAGTGGCTGGAATCGAAAACGCTATAATTGTGGAAACTGCCGACGCGGTGCTGGTGATGGACAAATCGAAGGCCCAATCGGTTAAGCAACTGGTAGAACAACTGCAGGCTCGAAACAGAGATGAGAGTGTAAACCATCGATTGGTATATCGACCCTGGGGATCTTATGAGTCTCTGGTAATCAGGCCGGGTTATCAGCTTAAGCACATAATAGTGAACCCCGGAGCGTGCTTATCTTTACAAATGCACAAGCAAAGGTCAGAGCATTGGACGGCAATAAAAGGGGTGTCTCTGGTGACCTGCGATGACAGGGAATTTGAACTTAAGCCAGATGAATCGACTTATATTCCTTTAGGTAGCAAACATAGATTAAGCAATAATGGCAGTGCGCCGATCGAGATTATTGAGATTCAAATCGGTGATTACCTTGGCGAAGATGATATTGTTCGCTTTGAGGATAAGTACGATAGAGTATAAAGGCCACTGAAGTAGCTTGAATCGAGTCTTGGAGAAAGTAAAAACCGGCAACAGGCGACACATAATCCATGTCCAACAGGCAGACCAGTTAATCTATTTTCGACGCCTTCATTGCCGCTTGTTACGCAAGTAGAACTAAAATCAGTGACCGAATATATGACCGATAAAATGAGCTGTTTTAAAGCCTACGACGTACGTGGCCGCGTTCCCGATCAATTAAACACCGACATCGCCTACCGTATTGGCCGGGCCTATGCCGAGTTCCTTAAGCCCGAGGAAATCGTAGTGGGCTATGACATTCGCCTAAGCTCCAGAGAGCTTTGTGCGGCACTAACTCGTGGTCTCACGGACGCGGGGGTTGATGTTATCAACATCGGTCAGTGTGGAACCGAAGAAGTGTATTTCGCCACCAGTCATCTAGGGGTAGACGGCGGTATCGTGGTGACGGCCAGCCATAACCCGGCTGACTACAACGGCATGAAATTCGTGCGCGAAGAATCAAAACCTGTGAGTGGTGACACGGGCCTTAATGAAATAAAAAAGCTGGCTGAAGAGAATAATTTCGCTGCGGTGACTGAGCCGGGCACGGTCAGTTTTGTCGATACGCAGGCCGCCTATATCGTGCATTTGTTGAGCTATGTCGAGGTAGAAAAACTCAAGCCACTACGAATCGTCTGCAATGCAGGTAATGGTGGCGCTGGACCGACGATAGATGCCATCGAAGCTTTCCTGCCGTTCGAATTTATTAAGCTACATCATCAAGCCGACGGCAGCTTTCCAAACGGGGTGCCCAATCCCTTGCTGCAAGAAAATCGCCAGCCCACCATCGACGCTATTAAAGAGAGCGGTGCTGATTTAGCGATAGCCTGGGATGGTGATTTCGATCGCTGCTTCTTCTTCGATGAGAACGCACGTTTTATTGAAGGTTATTACATAGTAGGCTTGTTAGCACAAAGCTTTTTAGAAGCGGAGCCTGGTGCAAAAATAGTGCATGATCCGCGTCTGACCTGGAATACAATCGAGATAGCAGAAGCCGCTGGGGGTGAAGCGATTCAGTGTAAAACCGGGCATGCCTTCATCAAGGAAAGAATGCGTAAGGAGGATGCGGTCTACGGCGGCGAGATGAGTGCGCATCATTACTTCAGAGATTTCTTTTATTGCGATAGCGGCATGATTCCCTGGCTATTGGTGGTGCAGCTGATGGCTAGATCCGGCAAAAAATTATCTGAGTTGGTCGATGGGAGAATGAAAGCTTTCCCGGCTAGCGGCGAGATCAATCGCGAAATTGCCAATCCGCCCGCGCTGTTGCGAAAAATCGAAGCGCGCTATGCTGACTCGGCGCTGAGCATCGATCAGACCGATGGTCTCAGCATGACGTTCGAAAACTGGCGGTTTAATGTGCGCGCGTCCAATACCGAGCCAGTGGTGCGGCTCAACGTAGAATCCCGTGGTGATGAAGCCTTGATGCGGGAAAAGACCGACGAACTGCTGGCATTGATGGTCTAGGCCAGTTTGAGAGCCTGAAAGGCTGCGTTGAATCTTTTTCCGCGCGCACAGCAAAGTCAGAGGCAGGAGCTAACATTGAGAAAAATTCTGTTATTCGGCAATTCAGGCTCGGGGAAATCCACCTTGGCCTCCCGGCTCAGTGCCGCAGAAAATCTGCCGCATCTGGATCTGGATACACTCGCATGGCTGCCATCAACCCCGCCGCAAAGAGCGCCGCTAGAGACTTCAGAGCAAATGATCCAGGACTTCATGGGGCAGAATGATGGCTGGGTCATAGAGGGCTGCTATGGGGATTTGCTAGCGCTTGCCGCGCCACAAGCGGCGGAAATCATTTTTATGAATTTGCCCGTCGCCCTCTGCATAGAAAATGCGCGTAAGCGACCCTGGGAGCCGCATAAATATGCATCGAAGCAGGCGCAAGATGAGAATCTGCAGTTGCTTATCGCCTGGATAGGGCAGTATGAGGAACGTGATGATGTTTTTTCTTATCGAGCACATGCTGCATTCTATGATCAGTTCTCAGGGCAGAAAATGATGTTTACTACTAATCAGTAAGGCACACAGTAAAAGGGGAAAAGCATGATTCTTGAAGTTGCCATCTTGGATGTTAGGCTGGGTCTGGAGCATGAATTTGAACACGCCTTCGAAAGTGCACAGAAAATTATTGCAAGCATGCCCGGTTATATTTCTCATCAACTAAAAGGCTGTCTTGAAGTGCCCAATCGCTATTTACTGTTGGTTAACTGGGAAACCCTGGAAGATCATACGGTGGGGTTTAGAGAGTCAGAAGAATATCAGCAGTGGCGTGCCATGCTACACCATTTCTATGATCCCTTTCCCACTGTGGAACACTATACGGCCGTGTAGTGTTTTTAGAGATGGATCAGACAAAGGCTAACGCCAATCGCGCGCTTGTTTTATTAAGTTGAGCGTAGAATCATCCAGGTCTGTAGTTGAACCGGGTTCACTCATCGCAGCAAAAACCTGCTCAGCTAACTTCTTCCCTAGCTCAACCCCCCACTGATCGAAGGCGTTGATATTCCACAGCACGCTCTGCACATAAACTTTATGTTCGTACAGGGCTATCAAGCATCCCAGGTTGTAGGGATTCAGTTCTGAAATCAGCAGGGTATTGCTGGGCTTATTGCCGGCAATAGTTTTGTGGGCGTTGGTACTGTTTGCTTCGACACTGTCTTTTTCGACACTGTTTTCTTCAGTGCTATCTTCAGTTTTCCCTTCCATGAGAGCGAGACTCTGACTGAAGCAATTCGCCAGCAAATGTTGCTGCTGTTCTGTTTTTGTTTTCGATTGGCATGTTGCGGCGGCAATGAAATCGACCGGGATAAATTGCGTGCCCTGATGCAGCAACTGAAAATAGGAATGTTGGCCGTTGCTGCCGGCGGTGCCCCACAAAACTTCTCCGGTATTTGTGCTCACCGGTTTGCCTTGCAGATCGCTACTTTTGCCCAGGCTTTCCATATACAGCTGCTGCAAAAAAGACGGCAACAGGTTTAGACTTTGACTGTAAGGCACAACCGCTGTGCTATGGGAATCGAATGAGCCGGTATACCAGACGCTGAGCAAGGCCATTATTACCGGCATATTTTCCGCTAATTCAGCTTCGCGAAAATGTTGATCCATGGAATGGGCGCCTGCCAGCAACTGACGAAAATTTTCCATGCCGACAGCCAGTGCAATCGGTAAGCCGATAGCTGACCACAGAGAGAACCGGCCACCGACCCAGTCCCAAAGCGGGAATAGATTATTTTTATCGATGCCAAACTTGGTGGCGGCTTCCAGATTGCTGGTAATCGCCACGAAGTGTTTGCCCGTGGCGCTTTCATCATTGGCTTTATGCATAAGCCAGGCGCGCGCCGATGCCGCATTTTGATGGGTTTCTAATGTTTTGAAGGATTTGGAAGCGACAATAAACAGCGTGGTTTCGGGATCGAGCTTCGCCAGCGTGTTGTCCAGTTGGGATGGATCAACGTTGGAAACAAAATGCAGATTCACCTCGGGCACGGCAAATGCATCCAGTGCATCGGTCACCATGGCCGGACCAAGATCGGAGCCGCCGATGCCAATATTAACGATGTCGGTGATGCGCTTGTTGCTATAGCCCGTCCAGCGGCCACTGTGTACTTTCGCGACGAAGGCTTCCATCTTTGCCAGTGTGTCTTCGACTTCGGGATGATCGCTGGATGCCGCGGGTTGGCGCAAGGCGACATGCAGGGCCGCTCGCTGCTCCGTAGTGTTTATTAGCTCGCCGTCATACATGGCCTTTATGGCCGAGGAGAGTTGCTGTTGATCGGCAAGATCGAGCAGAAGACGGAGCGTCTCCGGGGTCAGGTAATTCTTGGAGAAATCCAGTAGCAGATTCTCGTGGCGCAGAGAAAATGCTGTGAAGCGATTGGCGGAATTAGTAAATAAATCGCTTAATCGAAAGTCAGCCTGTTGGAATTGCTTGCTGTGTTCCTGCAAGGCTATCCAGGCCGATGTGTTACCGGGGCTGCTCATCGCTCATTTACTCGGGTTTAAATTCCTGGTTTTCAAGGTAGCTGAATTTTGCTGGCCGGAATTGAGGCGGCGTCGTATCCCTGAATCGAAGTGAAAGGACGGTCATATAGGCAGTATCTACGTGCCTTCCAAGGGGCTTATGTTAACAATATTCAAGCTAAGTTAGTATCCCCGGTATCGTGACCCGGCTGGCCTCGCCTGCGCGTATACTGGCGCTGGCTAGCTGAGAGGGGAGGGTCTTTTATTCTTGTCAGGAAATAGCGCATAAAGCCATGCTGAGGGTATTGAACCTGCGGTGCATATTATGTAGTATGCGCGACCTGATTGTTGAAGTTTTAGATTGTTGAAGTTTTAGATCATGCCGCTATAGCTCAGCCGTGGTAGAGCAGCTGATTTGTAATCAGCAGGTCCCGGGGTCGCCTCCTGGGGG
>JABMOK010000024.1 GCA_013204155.1 Pseudohongiella sp.
CTACACACATCTGATAATTTTTTTTGCCACAGATTTTATTCTTGCCAGGAACAAAATACTTGTGCTGCCGGGTGCGGCTACAAATAACGATCTCTGAACTTACTGCAAGCAGCAGACAGATCGACAAAAATTACTTACGGTGAAGGAAATTCCTCAAGACATTTCGAGAACGATTGGCTATCGATGTTTCCGCCGGATAGAACAATCGCTACAGTTTTACCGGTAATATTCAGCTTATTTTGCAAAATAGCCGCCAGGGCAACTACCCCTCCCGGCTCTACCACCAATTTCAAATAGCGGAAGGCAAAACTAATCGCATGGGCGACATCATCCTCAGACACCCGCAAAAAGTCGTCCACTAACTTGCTATTAATCGACCAGGTAAGTTCCCCTGGGGTCGTGGCCATTAAAGCATCGCAGACTGTTTTCAGCTGAGGATGAATTTTTACCCGTTCACCAGCCTGCTTCGAAAGATAGTGATCGTCATAGTGCTGCGGCTCAACACCATAGACTTTAGTCCCAGCATTACAGCCCTTCACGGCCGTGGAAATACCTGCCAGCAAACCGCCGCCACCACAGGGGCTTAATACGCAATCGGGCACACAATCCAGTGCTTGCAATTGCTGCATGATTTCGAGACCACAGGTTCCCTGACCGGCAATAATATCCTCATCATCAAAGGCCGGGACCAACACCGCACCGGTTTGCCGCGCGATGTCTGCCGATATTTCTTCGCGAGACTCGGTTTCACGATCATAGAGACGGATAGTCGCACCCAGTCTTGCGGTGCCTTCCCGCTTAATAGCAGGAGCGTCCGAGGGCATGACGATGGTGGCATCCAACTTCAGCAATTGCGCCGCGTAGGCTACGCCCTGGGCATGATTGCCTGAGGAGAAGGCTACCACGCCGCGCGCTTTTTCTGCCGGGCTTAGCTGACTGAGTCGATTATAGGCCCCGCGGAATTTGAAGGCCCCGATGTGTTGCAGACACTCTGGCTTGATATAAACCGTGGCATTCAATCTTTCATTGAGCAGCGCGGAAGTAAGTATTGGCGTTCTTATAGCGACACCGTCCAGCCGTTGTGCCGCCAGTTGGATATCTTCGAGATTTATTGTCATGACAGCAGACTACTTTTTAAGGAATTCTCTATTTTTACGAATTCTTCTCTTTTGTGCTATTAACTGCTGACTCATATTTTCTTCTCCCTTGACGAAAGGGTTATCACCGGTACGCAGCTCGATTCTCACCGGCGTTCCTTCCAGCTTTAATGCTTTACGAAATGTCTTTTCCAGATAGCGACTATAGCTGGTGGGCAGTTTTTCAGTCTGCTTACCGTGAATAACAATTACCGGTGGATTTTGACCGCCTGCATGAGCATAGCGTAACTTGATTCTTCTGCCATTAACTATCGGCGGCGCATGATCCTTCACGGCATCCTGTAATATCTCGGTAAGACGGTTTGTTGCCAACTTCTTGGTTGCCGAGTCGTAGGCTATATGAATTGATTTATACAGATCGCCGACGGCAGTGCCATGCAATGCAGAGATGAAATGAATTTTGGCAAAATCTACAAAGATGAAGCGTCGCCTTATTTCTGATTTAACTTTCTCCTTGGCATCATGATCCATTCCATCCCACTTATTCAATGCAATAACCAATGCGCGACCAGTCTCGATAACGTAGCCAAGTAGATGCAGGTCTTGCTCCACAATTCCTGTGTGCGCATCGACAAGTAGCACCACCACATGAGCGTCCTGGATAGCCTGCAGGGATTTAACCACAGAGAACTTTTCTACGGTGTCCTTAGTCTGGCCGCGTTTCTTAATACCCGCCGTATCGATAAGCGTATAGAGTTGGCCGCGTCGCTCGAAGGGTATGTAAACGCTGTCGCGGGTCGTGCCGGGCTGATCAAACACAACGACCCGATCTTCGCCGAGCATTCGATTTACCAGAGTGGATTTACCCACATTTGGCCTGCCAGCGATGGCGATCTTTATCCCTCTGACCTGCCCATCTTCGGGATCAATTTCAGCCTGCCCATCGGCGTTTTCAAATTGCTTGTCAAACTCATCAAGAACATGAGTCAGCAAAATTCTGACTCCGCGCCCCTCAGTCGCCGTTATCGGGAATATCTCGGCCATCCCAAAACTATAGAAATCCGCCAACGCTACATCTGGATCGCGTCCATCAATTTTATTGACTACCAGGTAGGTGTTCTTACTACGCTTACGAAGATGAGCGAGAATTCTACTGTCATCGGGAAGCAGACCGTCTTTGGCGTCTACTAAAAACAGGCAGATATTCGCCTCTTCAATCGCCTGCAGGGATTGCGCGGCCATCTCCATATCGATGCCTTCTTCATCTCCCGTGATACCTCCGGTGTCGATAGCGATAAAGGATCTGTTATCCAGCTTACCCTCACCGTATTGTCGATCTCGAGTAAGTCCGGGAATATTCGCAACAATGGCGTCTCGACTGCGCGTGAGTCGATTAAAAAGAGTTGATTTGCCAACGTTGGGGCGACCAACAAGGGCTATGACTGGCCTCATGGTATAAACCTGGAATAACTAAAATTAGAGAATGCTTATTGCAGAGCAAACGCGGTAAGTTTACCGCTGTTGCCGAAAACATAGAGTATGCCATCGTCGGCTAAAAGATTGGCCCTGACACCGTCCCCATCGACCTTGGTGCGACCCACGATGCGGCCATCAATTTGGGAGAGCAGATGCACATAACCTTCAAAATCGGCTACCGCAACAAAATTGCCAATCGAAGTCGGAGCGGTAATCTCTCTGTATTGCAAATCTGCATTTTCCCAGACCACATCTTCAGTGTTGTCCTTCACCGCCGTAATCAAACTTTTATCATCGCAGTAATAGATATTGCCAAAGCCCCGCGCCATGCCATGATAACTCGAGGCTTCGCGACCCCAGACGATGCGCCCGGTAGCAATATCGAATGCCATCAAATTACCCTGATAGCTGGACGCCAGAACCCTGTTGCCGTCCAGCAATAAATCCCCATCAACATCAATTACTCGATCAATATCATATTGACCTTCAGGAACGGCAACTCTCTCTTCCCAGTGCAATACACCATCGTCCGCCGAAACGGCCAGCAATGTGCCGTTACTAAATCCAGCAATAACCTCTCCGGTCGGGGTAATAACAGGCTTACTGGTGCCGCGTAAGGTCAATGCAGGCAGCGTAGTTTCATAAATCCAGCGTTGATGGCCATCAACATAATCCAGGGCGATAAGTTTTCCATCCACTGTCTGTGCAACTATCACGTCACCATTGGTTTGCGGCGGGGACAGCACTTCACTGGAGACGGCGTGTGCCCAAATGGCTTCGCCTGTTGCCTGATCCAGTACTACGACCTCGGCATCTTCGGTGCCCACCATGACCAGACCTTCGCCCGCTCCTACTCCACCGGTGATATTGGCATCCAGGCGTTTCCGCCAACGCACATCACCTGACTTGGCTTCAATCGCAATGACGGTACCATTTTCGCTCGCCGCAAAAATCATATCATCATCTATAACAGGTGTTATCTCGTTATAACTGCCACCCTGACCATTGCCAACATTGACACTCCACTGGCGCCGCAATTCGACTTCCTGATCAATGTTCAGTAGCTCAGCAGGGGGATTAACTTCGTCATCACCAAACCAGTTAAGCGGATTTAAATTAGCCGTATCAAAACCGGCACAGGCTGTCAGGGTCAGGGCCACAGCGCTTAACAGAAACAAACGAGCGAGAGATACAAAAGCTGCTATTGAAATTGCCAAGACCGAGGTGTCGCGTGTACTCATATTTGATCAGCTTTCGGCAGGCAGGTCATCGAGCTTCATTCGCAGGGCGTCGCTATTCGATCCAGCTTCCCGAGCGGCAATATAAGCATCGCGCGCATCGACTTCACGCCCCATTGACAGGTAAATATCCCCACGTAATTCGGCAAAGCCGGCTTCGAAAGATTTCGGGTCAATGTTATTGATAAGCGCCAGTGCGCGTTCGGCATCGCCTCTGGCAAGAATTACTCGACCAAGACGAAGGTTTGTTGTCAGGATAAGACCCTCATCGACATCACTGAACATGCCGCCCTGTTGATTGTCCAGAATCCATTGCAATGCGAATTCGGCGCCCTCCATATTCCCGTTTCGCACAGACTGCTGGGCGGAAAACAGAGAGCCATAGGCGGCATAAGTAGAGTCACTGTACTCTCCTCGGAGCTGTTCTGATATTTCAAGAACGCGTGCTCCCTCTTCTTCACTCACAGACTCGCCAGGCGCAGGTACCGCCAGAGTTAGAATCTCTTCGTACAAGTCAGAAGCTGCCTCGATGCTGGCATTGCTGGAATTTTGCCAGAGCAGCCAGGATGTATAAGCGGCAAACGCGATGATCGCAACCAGCACTAGCTGCTTGCCATTTTCACCCCACCATTTCTTTAATTCTTCTATTGTTTCTTCTTCGGCCGCGTTTATTGCCACGACAAACTCCTCTCTACTTCAATTTTGTCTAACTAGTCATTTGTCTAACTAATCATTTGTCTAACTAATCATTTGTCTAACTAATAAATAGTTGCCTGCTTCATCAGACCGCTACATCATCCGCTTTATCCCTGGACGAATCGCTGATTCTACCTGTTTACGCTACGTCAAGCACGACTCAAAGCGGCTATCCGCCTAAATATCGAGAATTTCCGCCAGTTTATCGCCGGTATCAGCGATCTCGACGCTAACAGACTCACCGGAGTCATCCAGGTGCCGTATTTTCACCGTCGCTACCGGCTCTTCGCCGTCACCCTCGATGATGACCGCCAAGCGGGCGCCACTATTAAAGGCACGTTTTAGTTGGTTATTATATTTGCCGCCACCACAGTGGGATATTAGCCCCAAATCGGGAAATCTATCGCGTATCTGCTGAGCTAGCTGAAGACCCTGTTCCACTACCTGCTTACCCACCACCAATAGATAAATATCTACCGATCGCCGAGCCGATTCGGGGACCTTCCCCAGAGAGTCAAGCATCAACACCAAGCGTTCCGCCCCCAGGGCAAATCCTGCGGCCAGCGTTGGCTTCCCTCCTAGCTGTTCGACCAGCCCATCATAACGACCACCACCACACACCGTCCCCTGCGCGCCTAGTGAGTCAGTGATCCATTCAAATACGCAATTATTATAGTAATCCAGGCCGCGAACCAGACGCGGATTTTCCACATAAGCGACACCGGTAAGTTGCAGCAGACGCTTTAGTTCAGAATAATGTTCAACACTGGCTTCACTCACATAATCTGCCAACTTCGGCGCGTCTTTTAATACGGCCTGTACGGCGGAGTTTTTGCTGTCCAATACCCGCATGGGATTAGAGTGCATTCGATTGCGGGCATCATCATCCAAAGCCGCCACATTAGAGAGCAAGAATGCTGTCAGGGCCTGCGCATAGAGCTTCCTGTCTTCTGCCCCACCGATATTGTTAATCTGTAATGTCAGATACTCGCCAAGATCGAGATCTCGCCATAGGCTGGCGGAGAACTGAATAACTTCCGCGTCGATATCCGGGCCGGCCATACCGAAGGCCTCAATACCAAATTGCTGAAATTGACGGTAACGTCCCTTCTGTGGACGCTCGTGCCTGAACATAGGGCCTTGATACCACAACCTTTGTTGCTGATTAAAAAGCAAGCCATGTTGATCCGCCGCCCTGACACAACTGGCCGTGCCTTCTGGCCGCAGGCTTAAGTTATCGCCGTTGCGATCATCGAAACTGTACATTTCCTTTTCGACGATATCGGTAACTTCACCAATTGAACGTTTAAACAATTGAGTTTGCTCAAGCACGGGAAAGCGAATTTCCCGATAACCATAACGTTTGGCTACTTGTTGGAATCGATTTTCCAAATACTGAAAGCTTGGGGTTTGATCGGGAAGAATGTCATTCATCCCACGTACTGCTTGTAGTTTTTCCATAGTCTTATTTTCTAATGACTTGTCGTTAGAGACGATTGAAAGCTAGCCGGAGGCGATTAGATTTTTCTCGATTTCCTGTTTATCGGCGACCCGTTGCCTGACCATTGCTTCCAGTTCGTCAACCAGGTTCTCATTGCTTATTTTATGATCGGGAACCCCTTCCTTGTACACGAGGTTGTTGGGACTCGCTCCGGTGAGACCAATTTCCGCGACTTTTGCCTCACCTGGCCCGTTAACGATACAGCCAATAACCGCAACATTGATTGGTGTTGTTATGTCTTCCAGACGCGACTCCAACTCATTAACCACCGCGATCACGTCAAAGTTTTGTCGCGAACAACTCGGACAGGCAACCAGGTTTACACCCTTATATCGCAGCCCGAGACTTTTTAGAATATCGAAGCCAACCTTTACCTCTTCCACGGGATCGGCGGCCAAGGAAATTCGAATAGTATCGCCGATTCCCTCCATCAGCAGCGAACCTATTCCGATAGCCGATTTGACGGTGCCGGAGCGTAAACCGCCGGCCTCGGTAATGCCCAGATGAAAAGGCTGATCGATTTGGCTGGCGAGACTTCGATAAGCCTTGAGGGTCATGAAAATTTCTGATGATTTAAGGCTAATCTTGAAGTCTTGAAAGTTCAACTTATCCAATATTTCGATCTGGGTAAGCGCGGACTCAACCATTGCCTCGGCATTCGGTTCCTTGTATTTACGCAGCAAATTTTTGCCTAATGATCCCGCGTTCACACCGATTCGCAGCGGAATATTTTTATCCTTGGCACTGTCGACCACGGCGCGAATTCGCTCTTCACTACCAATATTGCCTGGATTAATTCGCAAACAATCGACACCATAATCCAACACCTTAAGTGCAATGAGGTGATCGAAATGGATGTCGGCCAACAGGGGCACATTGACCCTGGCACGAATTGCCTTGAACGCCTCTGCCGCATCCATACTCGGCACCGAGACGCGGACAATGTCGACGCCGGCCTTCACCAGACGATTAATTTGCGCAAGCGTAGCCTCGACATCGCAGGTTTCTGTATTAGTCATACTTTGCACAGAAATTGGCGCATCGCCACCCACGGCAACATTGCCCACCATGATCTGGCGAGTCTTGCGACGAGGAATTAATGGGACGAAGTTCATAAATTATTGGCCTGCAACTTACTGGCCTACAATGAGGCGCGCAGAATTGTCTATTCTAATCCTGTTGGCTACGTCAATTTCAAGCTCATTGAGCGTCATGCTAACAAACGGTGCATCGCCCAACAAAACAACAAATGGCGCACTGCCAGTTATTTCAAGTACATCGCCACCGTCTCTTAAGTCGCGATAAATTTGATTGGAATCGCTGTCGTTGACTTCAATCCAGCTTTCACCGCTGAATATAATGCGAAGCACATCGCTACCCGCCGCTGCCACTTCAATAATTCGCGGCACATCAGCGGCGTCGCTCGCCTCTGCTGCAATAGCTTGTTGCTCTAGCGCCACATCGGCATCCGATTGAAGAGGAGTAGAATCTGCTCGATTATTCGCTGCCAGGGTCGTTAAAGCCGGAACGATATCAGTGGGAGAATTTGCTTCTGTGTCTGCTGCTTGCGCTTGTTCTGCAGTTTGTGCCCCAGTGGCTGCGGGCTGTTCAATAATTGATTCTTCTTCCTCCAGCGAGGAACTGCCGAACGCTGTTGCCGATATCTGTTCAGCTACTTCCGAGGACGCCGGTTCTAAAGTAACTTGCCCAATGACTGCTGGCTCTATCGAAAGCGGATTCACCGCCGTTTCAACTGGCTGCCGTTGATTAGTGGTGGGAACCACCGCATTGATTTCCGTAGCGCCTGGCTCTGAAGAGGAATCATCATTAAAGATATTATTGTACAGCCACAAAGCCGAAAAACCGCCGACGAAAGCTATCAAGGAAAGAATAACCCACGGCCTGTTTCGATCGGTTTTTTTACGAGCACGTAGCCGGCTCGCCTCAGTCCTATCCGCCTGCAGCTGTGCATTGTATTCATCGTAGAGAGAAAACAAGTCATCAACTTCCAATTCCAACAACAGTGCATAATTCTTTATATAGCCTTTAGCGAAGACCGCGCCGGGTAGCTTTTCATACGCATTGGTTTCCAGCGCCTTCACGTAATGCATAGTGATATGCAGTTTGTCGGCGACATCTTTCTCCGACAGGCCTCGGCGCTCGCGTTCCAGGCGCAGAACATCGCCGACTGTCAGCGTAGCGCTGGCTTCTTCTGGCTGCTGATCTTCCACTACTAGATGTTCAGAGGGCATTACTTAACCTTTGATAGATTTGATATTCAGGAGATGATTGATACAAGGTACTGAGAATCAACGCGAAGTCATCCACCAGCTTTTGATTCTGATAATAACCTTCAATTTGGATCCCTGCCAAAAGAGCGCGAGGCGTGTGCGGCACATTGTAGAATTCGACTATGGTCAAATAGCTTTGATAACTTGATCGTGCTCTCGGAAAGTCTTGTTGCTCAAAATAGATCAAGGACAATTCCACTGCCGAAACATACAAATTGCTGTTTAATTGTAATGCTCTTGCGAAAGCATCCTGCGCTTCACTCTCTCGATTTAACCGCAACGCGGCCCTGCCAAGATTTTCAAATGCGATAGCACGACCCTCATATTCTGTATCATTAGCAACTCGTCGTAACTGCTCAAAGGCATCGCGGTAACGCTGCTGCTCAAATAACAGAGCGGCATAGTTGTTTCTCGCTCTTGAGTTGTCACGATCCAGGCTTATTGAGCGTCGAAAATTTTCATCAGCAAGGTCAACATCTCCTTCACGCTGAAAAATCAATGCCAGCACCATGTGAGCTTCAGAGCTTCTGGCATTAATGTCGAGTGCATTATTAACATGGCGCCTCGCCCCAGCCATATCGTCGGCATCGAAATAGCCCAGTGCCAACTGAACATAGTCTTCAGTCGCGCGCTCATCCGATGTGTCCACCAGAAATCCGCCCGTGGTGGTGGTTATACACGATGAGAGGAATCCCACGGCAAGTAATGCCAAGATTCTAGAAATAAACTTGTGAGTCAACAAGTTAACACTCTCCACTGTTTTTCAATTTTGTGCCGCCTTTGCACTCTACCACCCTTATACTCTGTCGGCCGCAATAGCCAGATTATCAGTACTATTGAAGCTTTTCCCGCCGGCTTTTCCCTCGGTGGCGCGCTGCTTGTACCGACTGCTGCGGCGAGTCTGATCCTCAACATCGCCAACCAATTGCCCGCAGGCAGCCCCAATGTCATCGGCTCGCGTAGTGCGTACTGTCACGGTATATCCCGCCTTCTGTAGAATCTGTCTGAAATTTGAGATTGATGAGTCACTAGGCCGCCGATAGTCACTAAGCGAAAACGGATTAAAGGGAATCAAGTTGATCTTGCAGGGAAGCTCTCGTAATAACACCGCCAAATCGCGCGCGTGCTGCCGGTGATCGTTAACTCCTGCAATCATCGTATATTCGATAACCGGAACCCGCTTGTCTGACAGGCTTGCCATATAGCCCTTTACCGAACGCATAAGCTCTGCAATAGGATATTTTTTATTAATCGGCATAATTTGACTGCGCAACTCATCGTTAGGAGCATGCAGTGAAATCGCCAGAGAAGCATCCGTATAATCTTTCAGTCGATCGATAGCGGGAACCACTCCTGAAGTGCTAATCGTCACTTTGCGCTTGGATAGGCCATAGGCGCAATCTTCCATAATAATATTCAGCGCATCCATTACATTGTCGAAGTTGAGCAACGGTTCGCCCATACCCATCATCACTACATTGCTGACTCTTCGTTCCATCTCTCCCGAAAAACAGCCCAGCTTAGAATTAGCCCACCATAACTGACCAATAATTTCTGCTACAGTCAAATTACTATTAAATCCCTGCTTACCTGTCGCGCAGAATGAGCAGTCCAAAGAGCAACCGGCCTGAGAAGATATACACAAGGTGCCCCGTCCCGACTCTGGAATAAACACCATCTCCACGTTGCTGCCGCTGGCAACCTTGACGATCCATTTATGACTACCATCATCGGACTTATAGTCTTGCAGAATTTCAGGTAAGGAAATTTGAGTACTTAGCTTGAGCTTTTCGCGCAGGTCTTTGCTGATATCGGTCATCAAATCGATATCCACCACGCCTCGTTGATGAATCCATTTCATGACTTGCTCAGCCCGAAATGGTTTCTCCCCTGCGTCGACAAACAGAGTTCGCAGCTTTTCCAAACTGAGACCAGCTAGATTGGGTTTGTCTGTCGCCGTCATGCTCAACTTACCTCTTCAGGTGTTTTGCTTCAGGAACAAATTTCGTTTGGGGTAAAAAAATAAGCTATTTCACGTTCGGCGGATGTTGTTGAGTCAGAACCGTGAACTGCATTGGCATCGATTGACTGCGCGAAATCTGCTCGAATAGTGCCTGGTTCAGCTTCGGCCGGATTTGTGGCTCCCATCAAATCGCGATTCAGCATGACCGCACCCTCTCCTTCCAACACCTGGACCATTACCGGGCCCGATGTCATGAATTCGATCAGATCGCCATAGAAGCCTCTTTCTTTGTGTTCAGCGTAGAATCCGCCAGCCGAATCATCGTCCAATTGCAGCATCTTGGCGGCGACTATTTTCAATCCCGCTTTTTCAAATCGTTGGTAAATTTCGCCTATTACGCTCTTAGCTACTGCGTCAGGTTTAATTATCGATAAAGTACGTTCAGTCGCCATCATAACTCCAAGTATTCTGTATTCGAAAAAGAGCGCGCATTATACGTGGTTACTTGGCGATTTTGTACGCTTTTGAAAGGTAAAAACCCCTGTTCTACAGGGTATTATTCGGCTATTTCCTCAATCCAGGCCAACTGAATGGCTTCCAGGATTTTTTCGCCACATCGGGCGGGGTCATCATCGAAATCTTCAAGCTCACAAACCCAGCGTCGTAAGTCGACGAAATTCACATATTGGGGGTCTGTATCGGGAAATTTGTCCGCCAATTCTATCACGATGTCGAATACATCAACCCATTTCATAGTCGTCGCTTCCCATCAGTGTTCTTCAGACACCATGTTGATCGTGTATTTAGGTATCTCAATGAGCAGATCCTCAGTGCCGACCAGTGCCTGGCAGCTCAACCGGGATTCCGGCTCCAGACCCCAGGCCTTATCCAGATAATCTTCCTCCTGCTCCTCGGCCTGCGCAAGCGAATCAAAGCCCCCACGCACAATAACGTGACAAGTTGTACAGGCACAGGATTTCTCACAGGCATGCTCGATAGCTATATTGTTGCGCAGCGCTGCATTTAGGATGCTTTCATTTGCGCTGGCCTCAATCGTGGCTCCGTCAGGGCAGATCACTTCGTGAGGAAGGATTGTTAATTTAGGCATTGGTATTTATCGTTTCCGTATTTTCTGTTTAGTGACTTTCGTTTAACCTGCTTGTTGCTCAAATTCTTTTTAGGTTTCTTCCACGTTGCCAATAGATTCACCCCGTAGCGCCTCGCGAATGTGCAGATCCATACGTTGGGCTGCAAAATTTCCGCTCACACGATTCAGTTCTTCGGTCAGCGCATGTATTTGATTGCTGCCAGCTTCAGTCATCGCCGTTTCCAGTTTTCTTATAACATTTCCTATACGGTCTGATTCATTCTCGGAGAGCAAAGCCCCATCAACGTCTCTGGCACTGGAGATAGCATCGATCAGTTGTCTCGCTTCCAGCTGTGCCTCCCTGATTGATCTGACTTCCATATCTACCTGGGCATTGTCGTGAGAAGCTTGCAGCATCTCAGAAATTACACTGGAGTCTAGCCCGTAACTGGGTTTGACTTGAATTTCGGATTTCTTGCCGGTGCTCAATTCCTCAGCCGTAACACTCAACAAACCATCGGCATCCACTTGAAAGCTAACTCGAATTTTTGCTGCACCGGCCACCATTGCTGGAATATCTCGCAATTCAAATCGCGCTAGTGAGCGACAATCAGCGACTAATTCTCTCTCCCCCTGAACCACATGCAGTGACATTACCGTCTGGCCATCTTTGAAGGTGGTAAATTCTTGTGCTTTAACAATCGGGATAGTGGTATTTCGAGGAATAATTTTTTCAACCAGTTCACCCATAGTCTCGATACCAAGAGACAGCGGGTTTACATCCAACAGCAGGAAGTTGTCTGCTGATTTGTTACCAATAAGTACGTCCGCCTGAATTCCCGCACCTATCGCCACCACCTTATCCGGATCAATGTCGCTTAGCGGAGCCTTGGCAAAAAATTCAGCAATAGCCTCACGAATAACCGGCATTCTAGTGGAGCCACCTACCAACACAATATTATCTACATCTTCAACCGAGAGCGACGCATCTCGAAGCACTCGTCGACAGGTATTAATCGTTCGGGAAATTAATTCGCTTGCAAGCGTCGCAAATTTCTCTCTATTTAAACAAGCTGACCATTCGCCATAGCTCAGTTCTACCTCATCCTCTGAGCTAAGTTGATGTTTCGCCGCATTGGCAATTTGTAGCAAGCGCGCATTGAATACCGCAACCGGTTCAGTTCCCGGAGATAATTGTGTCCGCATCCAGTCTGCCAAAATATGGTCAAAATCATCTCCGCCCAGATTGGTATCACCGCCCGTGGCGAGTACTTCGAAAACTCCCTTTTGCAAACTAAGCAAAGAAACATCGAATGTCCCTCCTCCCAAATCAAAAACAATCACCTTCCCCTGATCGTTACTGTCGAGTCCATAGGCCACTGCCGCCGCCGTCGGCTCGTTCAATAAGCGCAGTACCTTCAGGCCCGCGAGTTGCGCCGCATCCCGGGTTTGCTGTCGCTGGGCATCGTTAAAATAAGCCGGCACCGTAATAACCGCACCTTCCAGCGAACCCTTTAGGCAATGCTCAGCACGTTCGGCCAATTTGCGCAGAATATCAGCCGATATCTGTACCGGGTCTTTTACCCCGGCAGCAGTGACTATGGCCGGGGCTGTGTCGCCTCTCGCCGCATCAAACTCATAGGGTAGATGCCTATTCTGCCTCCGCAATTCAGTCAAACTCTTACCGAGGAATCGCTTCACCGAGGAGACGGTGTTGGCCGAATCGTCGATTAACCGAGCCTTCGCCTCGCTACCGACGAGCGCCGGCTCAGCGGCGCTATAGTGAACTACGGAAGGTAGCAGGTGATCGCCTTTCTCATCAGGCAGAGTTTCCACGCCGGCGCCACATCTGGCAGCTACCAGCGAGTTAGTCGTTCCAAGATCAATACCCACGGCAAGGCGATGCACGGCTCGTGCCGGCCTTCCCCCTGGTTCTTGTATTGTTAGTAAAGCCATAATTTTTGCTAATAGCCCAATCTTAGCTCTTCAGCAGATTCAATTTCCACTAACAACTTATAAAGAAACTGTAATTCATGATAAATCATCTTCGCGCCGTGATAATTACTTCTCTCAATATTGTCAGCAAAACCCTGATGACAGACTTCGATTTTTGCTTCGACTTGTTTTTTTAAGCTTGCAAGATCAGCCAATGCCGATTCATCTTCAGGTAATTCTCCCAACGTCTCGCGCAGCTGAATCTGCTCTAATAAAAGATCCATGCTCAGATCGCTCTGATCTACATGTTCGATATCTTGTTGGTGGAGAGTTAAAAGATAACCTGCTCGTTTTAGTGGCGATTTTAAGGTGTCATAGGCCTCATTCAAATAGCTGCTATTTTGAACTGCCAGTAATTTTGCTTGCTCACCCGCATTCGCAAATCGATCGGGGTGTACGTCACTTTGTAGCTCCCGATATTTTCCAGCAAGCGAATCAAGATCCAGCTCGCAGGATTCAGAAACATTAAAAAGTTGGAAGTAGTTCTTATTGATATGCTGCACTTTTGAGGCTCTATACTTAGCTCTTTACAGGTTTCATTGTCGGTTCATATTAGACCAATTTAATGGCCTTGCTAAACTTAAAGACCTGTCTCAAAAGCCCTCTTGCCTGGCTCGATGAATTTCGGATTTACAAAATTTTATCCTACGCTAAAACTTTCGCCGCAGCCACATTCACCTTTTGCATTCGGATTTGTAAATTCAAATCCTTCATTAACACCCTGCTTGACGAAGTCCATTTCTGTGCCATCGATATAAACAAGGCTTTTCGGGTCAACCACAATCTTAATCCCCTGTCCCTCAAACACCTGATCTTCAAGCTCGATCTTGTCGACGAATTCCAGCACATAAGCCATGCCGGAACAGCCAGTCGTAGTTACGCCTACTCTGATGCCTATTCCATGTCCTCTGCTCGCCAGTTGATCCGAGACGTGTTTTGCCGCTGATTCAGTGATTGAAATTGCCATAGCAAATTACTTAACCCTCTCGCCTTACAGCGAGCCTTTCCGTTTTTGTCTTACATCTTCGATCGCCGCCTTGATGGCATCTTCCGCCAGCACGGAGCAATGAATCTTGACCGGGGGCAAACCCAGCTCATCGGCGATGTCCTGATTCTTAATCAGGGTTGCTTCCTCAAGCGAGCGACCCTTGACCCACTCGGTCAGCAGCGAACTGGATGCTATTGCCGAACCGCAACCATAGGTTTTAAACTTCGCGTCTTCGATAATACCATTTTCGTCTACCTTGATCTGCAAACGCATAACGTCACCGCATGCAGGCGCTCCAACCATGCCCGTGCCTACATTAATATCCTTATCATCCATCTTTCCAACGTTGCGTGGATTCTCGTAGTGATCTAATACTTTATCCGAATAAGCCATAATTCTTTCTCCAGACCGACTCTTTAGTGAGCAGCCCATTTAACTTGGTTGAGGTCCACACCATCTTTGTACATATCCCACAGCGGCGATAGTTCGCGTAATTTGGCGACGGCTTCGTGTATTTTTTCAACTCGTAGTCAATTTCTTCTTCCGTGGTAAAACGACCTATCGATATGCGCAGAGAACTATGGGCCAGCTCGTCATTCAATCCAATAGCGCGCAAAACATAGGATGGCTCCAGGCTAGCCGACGTACAGGCAGAACCAGAAGAGACGGCCAGATTACGCAGTGCCATCATCAATGATTCGCCTTCTACAAAATTAAAACTGATATTGAGATTTCCAGCTACCCGGTTGTCTACATCACCGTTTACATACACTTCTTCCATGTCTTTAAAACCATCCAGCAAGCGATTTCGCAACGCCAGAACGCGTACATTTTCTTCCTGCATTTCCGCTTTTGCAAGGCGATAGGCTTCTCCCATTCCCACGATCTGATGAGTAGCCAGCGTGCCTGATCTCATGCCTCGCTCATGACCACCGCCATGAATTTGAGGCTCGATGCGAACTCGCGGCTTGCGCCTTACATACAGCGCGCCGATTCCCTTCGGACCATAGATTTTGTGTGCCGTCAGCGACATCAGGTCCACTTGCATGGATTCCATATCGATTTCCTGTTTGCCCGCACTCTGTGCGGCATCAACATGGAAAAGCACGTTATTTTCTCGAGTAACTTTACCGATTGCAGCAATGTCGTTGATCACGCCGATTTCATTATTGACATGCATCAAGGTCACCAGAGTCGTATCTTCTCGTATCGCCGCGGCCACCGCTTCGGGTGTAATTATGCCCGCTGAGGAGGGTTCAAGATAGGTAACTTCATAACCTTCACGCTCAAGTTGGCGACAGCTATCCAGTACCGCCTTATGCTCAATCTTGGAAGTAATTATATGCTTGCCTTTCTTGCAATAAAAATGAGCGGCACCTTTAATAGCGAGATTGTCAGCTTCGGTAGCGCCCGATGTCCAGACGATTTCACGTGGGTCGCAATTTATTAAGTCCGCAACTTGACGGCGAGCAGCCTCTACAGCCTCTTCTGCTTTCCAACCAAACATATGCGAGCGCGAAGCAGGATTTCCAAAATTGGATTCCAGCGTTAAACACTCTGACATTTTTTCCGCCACCCGTGGATCGACCGGGGTGGTGGCTGAGTAATCTAGATAAATAGGGAATTGCATTGCTTGCTCCGCGGCAACTGCTGCGCTATGAACTGATTGCCGAAACTCTTATGTTATCAACCAGCATATCTTCAACATTTCCGCTGATGCTGATTCGTTTTCGATCTTGATGCTCTGAAATACGTTGCACCTCTCTCTTTGCCACCAAATCCGCCAGGCTGATACCCTCCAGGAAAGCATGAATCTGCTCACTCAAATCTTGCCAGAGGTAGTGCGTCAAGCAGGTTTCACCGCCCTGACAGTCGCCAGCACCTTGACATTTTGTTGTATCTACCGACTCGTCAACCGCATCTATAATTTCGGCAATATAGAGCAATTCTGAATTTCGCTGCAGTTCATAGCCGCCACCCGGGCCTCTGACACTACTTACCAGTGAGGCTTTCCTCAATTTAGCGAACAATTGCTCTAAATAGGACAGTGATATCGCTTGCCGCAGTGAAATATCGGCAAGGCTCACCGGACCCTGGTTCTTATGCAGGGCCAAATCCAACATTGCTGTTACTGCGTATCTACCCTTGGTTGTTAAACGCATGGGGAAGCCTTTTCGTTGCTTTATTGATGAGGCTGATTATCGAATACCTAAGTAAAATAGTCAAGTATACCGGCGGAGGGGAAAATTCGCCGAAAAAGTGGAAGAATAGCGCCTGCTGGAGGCTCAGCGACGCTCGTAGACGATGGTCGAAGCCGCCTTGCCAAAATCATTATCCATTGGGTAACCAAAGGATTTGGCGATAATAGCGATGATCGCCAGATGATGAATACTGTGAGTAATCAGCCCCATAAGTTCACGATTCACCGTACTTGGTATCTCGATTGACGAGCCCTGGTGATAAACCGACTCCCTTACAGTAATGATCTTGCCGGTAAATTCTGCAAGGTCCAACTTTTCAATTTGTCTGCTAACCGAGGCCAGGGCAAAGGTCGCCGCCTGAAGGCTATTTTCGATAGATTTATCTCGCTGACGGTCGTCGTAGTCTATACAACCTGCTTGCAAGCCAGCAAAGAAACAATGAAAGCGATCGAGTATGTGGCGCGTATGTGTGCCGATTGATGAATTGCCCTGGGACACATATGTATAGTCGTCCAGAGAAACTGCCTTCAGCAGCTGATTCGATTGATCAACACCGTGAATACAACCTTGTATTAACAAAGATTCATCAATATCGAGGTCGCCGCCGGGCTTGTTTGCCAAGCTTGTTAGATTTGAGTTTGTCATCAACTAAATATCACCACTTCTGCTGGCACTGACGACGCAATGTCAGCCGCCGTTACTAACGATCAATGTATCACAGCGCCTAATCGACTACTATGAACCACTAGCCACCCACTGAGAAATGATAGACTTCTATTCCACAGGATTAGGGGTTAAGACCTCCGCGCAGCATGGTTTATTGCATCCTCGATGTATCTTTATCACCCTGGGTACTGGAAACTGACACTCGCGAGCACAATTCACCTAGAGTCGGCACAAAACATGAAGGTAGATCTGCATTGTCATAGCTATTTTTCTGACGGCAAACAAGCGCCAGAATTCCTTGTGCAAAGAGCCATAGAAAACAAGGTGAGTCATCTGGCGATTACTGATCATGATTGCACTGCCGCACTGGATCTAATTGCCAATCATTTAACAGAGCTTACTATAATCAATGGCGTTGAAATTTCCTGCCAGTGGAATTCGATGGAAATACACATTGTCGGACTACTCATTGATCCTGCAAGCGGCGACCTAAGAGAATTGTTAAGCTCACAGCAACAACAGCGCAAACTTCGTATGCAAGCCATGGACGAAAAGCTGCGCTCGCTGGGAACAGATGGCCTGCTATCTTATTTCGAAAACCTGCCTTGCATATCCTATACCCGCAGTCATGTTGCAGATTTTTTGGTGGCAGAAAAAGTCTGCAAGAATCGACAAAAAGCCTTTAAGAGTCATCTCGGTAAACGAGGAAAAATATATGTTGGTTCTAATTGGTGCAGCCTCGCTGAAGCCATTGCTTGCATACAATCCGCCGGCGGCATTGCGGTGCTGGCTCATCCCGGCAGATATCCGCTGAGCTGGAGAAAACTGGAAACCTTGGTCGATGACTTTAAGGATTACGGCGGCGAAGCATTGGAGGGAAGCTATTCAAATATTGATCCAAATAGCAGAAAACGCTTGTGTGAATTGGCACTGGCAAAATCGCTTTATTTGTCCGGCGGATCAGATTTTCATGATAGGGCAGCACATTGGACAGATATTGGGAAATTTCCAGCGCTAGATCAACAGGCACTAAAAAATGCCATTTGGCTACATCCCAAATGGCATTCTCTAAATCAAAAAACTCTCTGACGGACAACTCATTAAGTATCGATAGACCGTCGAAAACCTCTCGATGACGGAATCAGCGACGGTTACTATTATAGGCTATCGAATTTCTATCTTCGTCTTAGCCGCGCGATTAGGTCACGAAAAATATCGAGAAGTGTTTCATGTTTATAGTCGGTGAATTCACCAGCATCCATAAACATGCCATGTTCCTCACAAGCTTCATATTCCAGATGTGATTGCTTGGCATCGTTAAGTTTCTTCATTGGCTTGCCACACCGGGGACATTGAATATCGCGTACCGTATTATATGTCTTACCTACTTCGGGGTCTCCACTATCGGCAAAGTCTGCCATCCAGTCGCCCTTTAACTGCTCGGCCTCACCATTATCAAACCACAGGCCCTTACAGCTCTCACATTTGTCAATTATTACCTGACCATGCAGCGTCTCGATCTTGAGCTCTTGCATAGCGGAATTGCACTTCGGACAGTCCATCTTGCACTCCTTAAATACGGCTTATTATTATTTCGGACTTAATATACACCTGAATTCATTCCCTAACCCGGCAGAATGCCTTTGGTGTTTGCTTACTATGTCGGTCTCATCGATTAGACAACAGTACAGACGCCATATTATAAGGAATTTCCCACCAAACCCAAGTCAAAATTCCGCTTTCGCGCTGATTTACCCTACTTGCCCTGATATTAAGTCAAGGTTCACCTTTGGCGCCGTAAAATCCTGAGCAATTAAGCAATAAACCAGGAACATCCGGACAACCCACTGCAGGAGTAGAATCATGAGAAGTGCTCAAATATTGGCTATGCTGTTATTGCTGAGTCTATCACCCGGTTTATTTGCCAGAGACGGCTCCGCCAATGTTAGCAGCGCCTGCGCCACCCTGGAGTTCATGGGTAAAATGCTGTCATTGAATACGATGTTACCGGATGATTATGATGACATTGACGAAATGATTGCCATGCAGGAACAACTCGCCGAGCTGAACCGGCTAACTTGTCAACCGGTAATCCTTACCGGTTATCGGCGCGGCAATACCTATTACAGCAATGGGACTCTAGCCTCTACCGACCTCTACCATGATGCCTGGTATTTCCCCAATGGCCAGTTATTCATGGCCGGACCGGGGGAAGACACCCGTGTTTACTATCCCAATGGACGAGCCATGGCTTATCACTGGACACATGGGGATCAGGCTATTTTCTGGCCTAACGGCTATCTGGCAACAAATTATTTTCGCGTAATCGGCGAAACCTGGTATTACCCGGACGGGAACATAATCAGCTATGAAGCTGGCTACAAGGGCGGTCGATGGTTCTATCCATTCGCCAGATTGGATGGTGGAATTGGTCAGGAAGTAATTTCCAGCAACTGGGGCTTCGAGGACGAGGACTTTACCTTCCTGAATTTTCGCCAGGATGGCAGTCTGTTCACATCCCGGGAACGTATTCGCCGCAAGCTTGTCTTCAATGACATCGATCTATTAGATGTCCCAGGTGTCCTTTTACTTGTAACCCGGCTCTATCAATCTTCGGATTCAGCTAAGCAGTTCACGCCGGCGGATGTGAATATTACCGGCGCACCTTATTAAAAACCAGTTAACTGCCGAGCGATCGGATAAAACTTGCTCGGCAGTCAATAATTAATAGCTGTACTGGACCGAACGCTGTTGCAGCATCGCCTGGTCTATATCTCCGGCCTGGCACTCCAGCAAATCCGATTTACTGAAAACATGTAGCTTATCTCTTCGAGGCTGATCTTCTACCGCCTCACCCAAGCCAGTGAGAATGATCGAGACACTCTCGGTGTCCGGCAACTCTCTTAAAGTGGAACCATAATCACACATAGCGACATATAACTTTGCTTCGAACTCAAGCACGTCTGCTTGCCATTGCCCCGCATAAGCCTGTTCGGCCTCGTCTCTGCGCTGGGCCAGTTCAGTCGCTTTCGCCGTTGCCTGCTCACGCAAAGATTCCAGTTTAGCTATTAAGGTATCTTGTAGACCCTGCAGATTGATTTCAGTATCGTCATCTGTAGTTGTCGTACCCTGAGTTGCCGTACCCTGAGTTCTCGCTCCGCGAGCTTGCTCTGCAAGTCTTCGCATCTCTTGAGCATTGAGTCGCATATCTTCCCGCAAGGCATCAATGTCTATTCTTAATTCTTCATACATGGAATCATCAACATTGCCCAAGTTACGCAATGCTCGCGCTGATTCCGATGCCTGCGCGATAGCATTGTTCACTATTAGTGAGTAGTCAATGTTAGCAAGCCTGTCAATCATCTCAGAGTAAGCGTCTGAGGCTTGTGCCGCACCCGTAGAAAGAGACATCCTCGGCGCCTGGGCTCCCCTGTTGGCTATTTGAGGTGGCTCAATTGCCGTGCTTAGCCCGCCTCTGGATTGCAAGGATTTCATGGCAGAATTTAATGCGGCCAGGCCCATTTGATTTCGACTCCTGCCCAGCGGAGTTCGCACTTCTATTACTACACCCTGACCGTATAAATAGGTACTGTCGACACCCCCCAGCACCCCGAAGAGACCGTTGGCCTTGCTACTATCCAGCTCCAGCGCCTGTTCCAATACGCCAGAGAAGATATCGATATTCTTTTGCAGACTCTGCAATTCAAGCTCCTGCCCATTGGCAGAGAGAGCTGCAACGGCCGCAATTAAGCCGAGTAATCTATATCGCAACATTTTCATTCCCCTTATCTGATGTCGTCCTGGTAACCAACAAAAGTAACTAATTGCCGCAGGGAGCGGATTGTTTCATAGTCGCTGTCGACCAGTTGCTCATAGCCTGAGCGCATATCTTGTAAATCCAGCAATCGCTGTTGTTCAAAATAGGCATAGATTTGATCAAAACTCTCTGCGGTTGACTGCTGAGTCTGTTCTAATACCGCCTGCATTAATTCAACATTATTACTGTCCGCACGATCTTCCATCCTGAGCACCAATGCCTGCATCGCTGCATTTTGTGCTTGTCGAAAATCTGCCAGCTGTGTTTGTACATCCAGGCTCGAAGATTGTGAGCCAGCAAAGCTTATCGATATTCCCTGCTCGCCAGAAACTATCGACAGATTAAAAATCAACACGCACAACATGACGAGGGACGCGGCGCTTGGCAACCATTGCCAGAGATTCCAAAACCCGGTCGTCGGTCTCGATACCCGATGTTCCTGACGAAAGAGAGCTAGCCCTCGATCCCAATGGGGAACCTGTTGATCTTGCCATTGCTGCAGGTTTTGCTGAGCGAGCAACAAGGCTTCCAGCTCGGCATTGCAATGGGGGCATTCCGACAAGTGTTTTTCCAGCTCGTCTCTTGTCCGTGGCGCAAGCTCATCGGAAAAATATTCTTGCAACAAATGTGGCGTCTTAGGACAGGGCATGTTTTTTCTCCGAAACTACTTTCAATTTTTTAAGCGCACTATAAAAACGAGTCTTGGCTGTGTTGGCAGATAGTTCCTGCAACTCCGCAATCTCTTCAAAGGTCAGCGATTGAAATATCTTGAGCTCTACTATGGCGCGTTGTTCCAGCGTTAACTCGCTCAACATTTTCAATACTCTTCCATTTAACTGTTGTTCACCCAGCTTCGCATCGGGTTCGTATCTCACTTCAGCAGGAAAACTGTCCAGACCGTCATCTCCATCCTGATTCGAAGGACTGGCTTGTATGGACATTAATCGCCTGCGACGATTCATATCAACCGCCTTATTGTGCGCAATACGAAAAATCCAGCTACTAAATTTGGCATCACCGCGAAATCTGTGCAGATTCCGATAAACACCAAGAAAGACTTCCTGCATGAGATCCATGGCATCACTGGTATTTCCAGTCAACCGCAAGCCGTGGTTGTATATCTTCCCCTCATAGCGCTTGACCAATTTTTCCCAGGCATAGGCGGACCCATTAAGAGCCGCCGCTATTAGTGCCTGGTCTTCGTCAATCAGACTCATGCTGTTTCCATCCTGTTTGTCCAAGGCTGGACAGTAGGCTGCAGGTCAGGAATTTTCCTGCCAACCGAAGCTACTATTCACCCAAAACAGGATACTGGTTTTAAACTAAGTCGCAAGCTGTCAGAGAATAGTTTGCATAAATAGTTAGTTATTGAAGGGGTGAAGGAATCACAGGAGATCAGGGGGCAGAATAGGAATGCAGGGGCTCATCCAGCA
>JABMOK010000196.1 GCA_013204155.1 Pseudohongiella sp.
AACTAAAGGTAGGGATGATTCGCGCATCATGTATTTGTTCCACCTCTATCATCACGTAGTCATCGGTTTGAACGAACTGATAAGTGTTGTTATAGAGTCCGCTTTGCATCGCCGGTCCGGCTTTACCTTCAGAAATGATACAACGCTCTGATAAGGGCAGGGCCTCGGGGCAGCTCTATTACCGAAAGAAATTCCGATATCCCGGCGACTGAGGTTGAATCGACGATAGGGCCAAACGGAATATTGCGGGATTTCAGGCGGAATCGCTAATGTTTGTATATGGGTATTGACGATTTCGTGACATAATTATTGCTTGGCACAAGTCAATTTGAAAGCGTCAATCATGTTTGATAAATTACAAGTAAAGTACAAAAACTCTTTGCCGGAGAAAATATGTAAAATTGAATCCTTGCTAAAGGATTTCAAGAGTAATGAATTGGGCGCTGAGGAGGAAATCAAAACTTTGGCTCATTCACTGCATGGCTCGGGATCTACCTATGGGTTCCCTGAGATCAGTCAAGCTGCCAGGGAAGTAGAGCATGCAAATGATAGAGACTTTCTAGAAAAAATTAATTGTTTGATAATAAAACTACAGCAAGTATCTTCTAACAAGCTTCCGGACTCCAATAAACATCGAGAAATATTAATTATCGAGGATGACAGCGATATTTCCAATCTCCTTGAACTCATTCTAAGCGACAAATTTGATGATTACAGGATAAGTATTGCCGAGACTGCAGAAAAAGCCAGAGAGTATCTGAAACGATCAAAATATTCCTTGATTCTTCTTGACCTGGTTCTACCCGACGGCGATGGTCGAACTCTTCTTCATCAAATAAGGCATATTGACAACTTATCAACACCTGTATTCGTATTCTCTGGAATGGATAATCGATTAATCCAAGAACAATGCATAGAGCAAGGAGCAGATAAATTTATTGGAAAACCTTTTGATCCAGAATTGGTTCTAGATACAATCAGCCAATTTCTAACTTCTCAACGTGAGCAGAGCGAGCCGATTTCAGAAGCCCCTGAAATATTCCAGGAACCCGAGAATACACAAAAAGATGCATCAAGTATCTCGACAGTAAGTGGTAGCATTCTTCTTGCTGAAGATGACGAACTCCTGGCGGATATCATTGTGCACCGGTTAAGTAGAGAAGGCTTAAAGGTAGAGCATGTAAGAACAGGAGAGGCAGCAATTTCGGCATTACAGAAAAATCAGTATTGCTTGATTATTCTGGATGTAAAAATGCCAATATTCGATGGATTCGAGGTTTTACATCGCGTCAGAAACAACCCAAATTTTCAGGATATTCCGGTCATAATGCTAACCGCAATGGGCAGCGAAAAAGATATAGTTAGAGGATACGATTTAGGTGCCAGTGATTATATTTTGAAGCCATTTTCACCGCCGGAATTGATTGCAAGAGTGAAAAGTTTGCTAAAGTAGTCACTCATACAACAAGGTAGACTTTTATGATTGAACTTTTTCGAGAGCTTCTGGCAACCAGCCAGACATCACGAGAAAATCAAATACTCATAGCGCTTGATGTTAGCATCGTTATTTTGCTATTTATGTCAATCAGTTTTGCATTACTCGTTATCTTCTTAAGAATTAAAAACAGCTTTCACGAAAAAACATGGGCACATCTACACAAACTTTGGAATGTTGCTGTTTTGGAAGTGCTCAGCGGCGATCTGAGTGCAGATGAATTTCGCCGATTAATCCCACAGAAACACCAACTAAATTTTGTTAGATTTCTAGCCTCTTATGCATACCGATTGCGGGGGTCTGATCTGAAAATTCTCTCAGAGCTCGCCAAACCTTACTTACCCCATGTGATCGATCAGTTCAAACATCGAAATTCCGGAGTCAGGGCTTGGGCCGTTAATACAATTAACCTGCTCGGCATGCCCCAATATGAAAATGTTATTGAGAAAGCCCTAGACGACAAATCCCCTAAAGTAGCAATGTTTGCAGCCAGCGCTTTGTTGAAAACTCAAAGGCTTGTATATGTCGAGCACATCTTGAAAAGCTTTCATCGTTTCCAGCATTGGAATTTGAATTCCCTCATTAGCCTCTTGTCCAAGATCGGTAGTGGCGCAATCCCAATATCGAGAATAGTTTACCTTGATAGGAATGAAAATCTACGAACCCGCATAGTCGCAGCAGAAGTTCTTAAGAAATTAAAAGACTACGCTATAGCAGACGATGTTGTTGAGATATTGGACAAGGAAACAGATCGTGAACTTTTGGCGGCTTCCTTGCGGCTTATTAGCCAGGTGGGCCAGCAAAAGCATAGACCGATTGTGTTAAAACTGGGCAAATCTCCGGATGATGTAATTCGCATAAATGCTGTCAAAGCACTTCGACAACTCTGTATCGACGAAGATAAAACAGTTTTTCAGCAAGCCATAGATGATCCATCGCCCTGGGTCGCAATACAGGCAGCGTGGGGCTTAAAAGAGCTTGGGGACCTTTCTTTTCTTAATGAAATGGTAGCAAATAAACATAGGCGGGCTCGCCTGGCCCTACAGGTGATGTCAATCAATCCTGAACTGCAAGGAAACACTTAACGACATGAATTGGTTCATGATTTTCAACTATGTTGTATTCGGCTATTTTATAACACTTAGCTTGGTCTACTTTGTTACTAGTATTTTTGCTTTCAGGCAGCTTCGTCAATATGCATATACGTTGGATGCAGACCCAGATTTATCATTGTTATCTTCTGGATTTTTACCACCGATTACCATATTGGCACCCGCTTATAATGAACAAGAAACCTGTGTCGAATCGACAAAATCTTTATTGGCGCTGGAATACCCTGATTATGAGGTTCTCATAATCAATGATGGTTCCAAAGATGCAACTTTTGAAAGATTACGCGAAGCCTTTCAGCTCAAAGAAGCCTTTCGCATGCCAGTCGCCTCAATTCCCGCGGCCCGGATTAAGGGACTTTACCAAAGTCAGCGAATTCCGAATTTGTGGGTAATCGACAAGGAAAACGGCGGTAAGGCAGATTCACTTAACACAGGAATCAACTTTTGTACCAATCCCTTATTTTGCGTCGTCGACGCCGACAGTCTGTTGGAAAAAACTGCATTGACACGCATTGTTCGTCCGTTTATCGAGAATAGCGATACGGTAGCTGTTGGAGGTATCATTCGCATCGTAAATGGCAGTCACGTAGAGTCTGGCGCTGTTACTCAAGTCAATATGCCAAAAAGCCTGCTGGCTAAATTCCAGGTACTGGAATACTTCAGAGCGTTCCTGGGTGGACGAATGGGTTGGGAAGCATTCAATGCAACTTTTATTATTTCTGGTGCCTTTGGTCTTTTCCATCGTCAAACAATAGTGGAGATCGGTGGTTATTCTACAAAACTGACTGGTTTTGAAACGGTCGGAGAAGATATTGAGCTGGTGATACGGCTACATCATCATTGTCGCAAACACAAAAAACCCTACTCTATATCTTATGTGCCTGATCCGGTCGCCTGGACCGAGTGCCCTGAATCACTGAAAGTGCTGCATCGGCAACGTTCACGCTGGCAGCGTGGATTATTGGAATCGACTATTCGCCATAAAGGTATGTTATTCAATCCTCGTTACGGCAGGATCGGCATGCTGGCATTACCCTATCACCTGATCCTGGAAGGCTTTGGACCTGTAATAGAGTTTTTTTCCTACATTTCTTTTTTTTACTTGCTGTTCATACAAGGAGCAGCTTCACTACTGTTCGTCACTACATTTTTTATGGTCGCTTTTGTCCTTGGTATGGTAATTTCATTTATAGCGATAAGTTTGGAGCAACTTACTTTCAGACGTTATCCAAAATTGTCTGACATGGCTCAACTGTTCGTACTCTCAATAATCGAAAGTTTTGGTTATCGTCAATTAAACAGTTACTGGCGAATACATGGAGTAATTACTTTTCTATTAGGCAGAAAAGATTGGGGGAAAATGGAGCGTAAGGGTTTTAGTAAAGCCAAATAGCTCACATAAATATCGGCATGAGCTACCTTCCCTACAATCAGCTAGGCGTTGGGTGTCGTTTTTATCCTTTCAAGGCCTGCTTGATAGTGGCCAGCAATTGATCATTGCTGGTAGTGCTTTTTGTCAATGCTGCCGTTACCTGCGCCGTAATTTCCCGGTCGGGTTGCTGAGCAGAGAAGATGATTATCGGACAGCCATCTTTAATTTCATCCAGCAACTCAATGCCAGAACCGTCAGCCAGACCAAGATCGAGAATAACCAGATCAAAATCCTGCTCCTCCAATAGCTTGCGTGCATCCCGCACACTGGGCACATTACTGAGATCAGCCATATCCTTCAACAGTACCTTGATGACTTGAACAATATCGGCATCATCCTCAACATGCAGAATGTGGGGCCGACGCCCGTTCAACAAGACCTGCTGCACAGCTCGCGATAAGCGCGCCTCATCCACCGGCTTCTGAATCCAGTCGATCACGGTAATGGCATTACCATTGAATTCAGATCGGCCTTCATCGGCACGCACCGAAACAACGATGATCGGCAGCTCGGCCGTGGCGGGCTCGGCACGCAGCTCCCGCAATAACTGCAGGCCGTCCATATCCGGCAGGCTCAGATCCAGCAGCAACAAACAATAGTCATGCCTGGACAACAACGCGCGGGTGGCCGCGGCACTGCCAGCAATATCACTCACCAGTCCTTCTCCCTCCAGCATGGCGGCAAGGATCGTGGCTACATCTGCATTGTCTTCACAAATCAGCACCCGCTGGGCATCCGCAAGCTGCTCGTTCTCTGTTGAAGACAGAGAACTGTTCGGCAGGTCAAAATGGAATACCGTTCCCTTGCCCCGCTCTGACTCGAATCCAATGTGTCCCTGGTGTCGTTCCACGATGGCCTTGCTGATACTCAGACCCAGGCCAGTGCCGCCTTTCTCGCGGCTGTCAGAACTGTCGGCCTGGGCAAAGCGTTTGAAGATGCGGTCGTGGAATTCGTCCGCTATTCCCGAGCCGTAATCACGTACCGTGACGCGATAGCTCTCCTCATGGAGAGTAACGGCTACCTCTACCTCCCCTTGCTCAGGGGAAAACTTCACCGCGTTGGAAATCAGGTTGGAGAATACCTGCATCAGCCTAAGCTCGTCGCCAAGCACAAACGCCTGTTCCAGTGTCGATGTACCCATCAGCTTAACCTTGTGCCGATGGGCATAGCCTTCGTTGTCTAGGACCGCCTGCCGGAGCAGCTCAACCAGGTCAATGTTAGCGAACCTGAACGCTATTTGACCGGCTTCGATCTTCTCCAGATCAAGAATGTCGTTAATAAGCAGGGTCAGCCTTTCGCTGTTGCGGTCGGCCATCTCCAGTAAACTGCGCGCCTTTTCCGGAAGCTGCGCGGCAGACTTGCCCAGTACCAGCCCCAGGGCACCACGGATAGAAGTGAGTGGTGTGCGCAGTTCGTGACTGACGGTGGAAATAAATTCATCTTTCATAAGTTCAAGTTTCTTACGTTCCGTTATATCCTGGACCACCCCGGTGAACATCTGTTTGCCCATAACCTGCATTTCACCAATGGACAGTTCCATCGGGAAGGTCGAGCCGTCCTTACGCCGACCGGTCACTTCCCGTCGTGTACCAATTATCCTTGCCTCACCGGTATCTCTGAAGCGTTTTATATAACCATCGTGTTCACGGCGGTAAGGGTCAGGCATTAACATCTTTACGTTTTTCCCGAAAACCTCGACTCGGGAGTAAGCAAAGATATTTTCAGCCGCATTGTTAAATGTTTCAATTATTCCCCTGGCGTCAATGGTGATGATGCCATCGTTGACATTTTCAACGATCGCGATGATCCGTTGCCGACTATCCTCTAGTTCGTGTTCATTTTGTTTTCGAACATTTACTTCTTCAGTCAAATTACGGGTCCGCGCGTTTACTTTATTTTCCAGATGCGCGCTGTGCCTTTGAAGATCAATAACCGACTTAAAGAGCGCACTATTTAAGCCGACAATGGTAATGATTGCCCCACCGCCGAGTAACATAAAACTAAAAAATGTGGTGATCCAGGAACTGGCAGCCACGTTGTACAGACTTGGTTCAAATTTTAATTCTAGTAGCTCAGAGGAATAGGCGAATCCGAATAGAAAAATAGCAAAGGCGCCAGCAACCAGTACAACAACGCTAGCCCGTTTCCCTATTAGTACCGCACAAAATACAACTGAAATAACAAGAAACGGAAGACCTGCGCCATTGAGCGCCAGATTCATAAGACCGCCAAGTCCGACGAGGAAAAAAACAATAATAATAATCGTCGCCCGAACACGATAGGGAATGCGATTTCGACAAATCGTCACTATCCAGATCGTACATGCCGCAATAATATGTATCCCCATCACTGGCTGTATTCCAATGGCCTGAATGCGCAGCAAGCTGGCGACCAATCCTGGGACAGCAATGAACGAGATTGCAATCAACACTCTATTGGTGAGGTTTCCTCGAATATTAGCGATATCTGCGGCTAGGCTTTCGTTTTTGGTCATTTTTTGCTTCATGTAATTTGTTTAATAAAATTAATCATACATCCAAAAAATCACAAGACCTTAAATAACACCTTGCGAAAAATTGCTTGTAATTTCCCTACCTCGTTTGGCTTCAACCATCCGAGCGACTCAAGAGGCTGCGTATATCATCGGCCAATGCCAGGGGATCGAAGGGCTTGCTCAACACGCCCAATGCTCCTAACGCCATATACTGTTCCTTTTCCGCCGGCTGTACCTTGGCAGTCATAAAAATAACCGGCGTATTCGCCAGATGGGGCATCTCACGCAGCTGCTGCAAAGTGGCTGGCCCGTCCAGACCGGGCATCATCACATCAAGCAGGATCAGAGCCGGTGTCACATTGACTGCCTTGCTCAAAGCATCAATGCCAGAGTCGCACTCAATCAACTCAAAACCCTCGTCTTCCAGAGCAAAAGCCGTCACCATTCTAATATCCGGATCGTCTTCAACGTACAATACTTGCAGGACGTCGGGCATCGTTTTTATCCTTTTAAAGCCAGCTTGATAGTGGCCAGCAATTGATCATTGCTGGCGGTGTTTTTTTTGTCAATACTGTCGCTAGCTGTGCAGTAATTTTCTGCTCGGGTTGCTGAGCAGAGAAGATGATTATTGAACAGCCGTCTTTACTGTCTTTTTCTCATCGCTCACAGCGTTCACTCTACCTAATAAATTTTTCTTTATACAATATGAGAGTTTTCAACTATCCCCAATCTTACGGCTGTGATCTCTCAGGGTGGCGATTTGTATACTATTCAACCTTTTATTTAGCAAAATTGTGCGACCTTGGTTGCAAGGGATAGCGCCATAAAAAAGGACTTACTCAACTAGTGAACCTCGAATTCAAAGCGGCCGTGCTCGTTAAGCTCACTGATAATCAGGACATTGCCCTGTTGATAGGCGTTCGCTGAGTCTGCCTGTAGCTGCCAATTCTGCGGCACTCGCACGCTAAGCCCATTGATATTGCCATCTACGCTTAGTGTGAGTGCGCGGCCGCCATTGGATGTTTCTATCACATCGACCACGACTGAATTGCGCGCAATCCACCAGTTACCAAAATCCTTCACGCTGGAGAACCAGGCTCGGTCCCTAAACTCAGCGATGAAGCCCTGTTCAAATTCAAGTTTGTGGTCAGTGACATCGGTGTGAATCAACAGGTTTACCAGTCCACCGTGGCGACCGATTTTGTTTGCCAGTGCAATGGATTCATCCAGGCGGTTGCCGAGTCTTGATGTTTCATCTTCAATTGTTATCGGGAACTCGAAAATCGGTGATTCGGTTTCGTATTCTCTACTGAACATCAACTGGTAGGGCAAGTGAGTCAAGGCTTCATTGGCGGTAATGCTTGAACTAAAGCGATAGCCCGTTGCCTGCAACATTTGCGGTAGTGCAACTGGCAGACTGAGATGACCCGGGCGAAACGAATCAAGCCGCTGCGATGCCAGCGACTCCAGGAGAAATTTGCTAACGCGCAGCTCGCCGCTGACAGTGGCACCTCGTACAGTCTGAAAATCCTGCACAAAGGGTTGATAGTCGGGATATCGCTCCTCACCCGTACCCATCTCCATATTCTTAAATTCATTAGAATGGGCAACAGTGTGGCTTCCAATTTCCATCCCGAGTCCGACCAGTCGCTCCACTATCGAGCGACTCGATTCGGTAAAGAACAGGCTTTCACTGTAATCAGTCACGTACTTGGCCTGAATAAAATAGGTTGCAGGAATATTTTGTGCTTGCTCCACCTGCGCATACTCAAGGGCATTGCTGAGTGATTGTATGTAATCGACATCATGGGTAATCAGTGCAGTGAATTCCCTATTATGTGGAGTGCTTTTCAATTGCACTGGATTCGACTCGCCTTGCCAGTAAATCTCCGCGAGCAAATGCAGCAAAGTGTCTACCTTTGGCTGGTAGTCATTTACATAGGAGTCGGTAATATTGGCAAGCCGGCCGTTATAGGCGCGCTGGATATAGTGGCCAATATCGAACCCTATGGCATAGGCGTGACCCGTAGCAACACCACTAGCAAAAAAATTGTGTGTGATAGCCGCGCTACCATCGTCATAGCTTGCAATCGCAGGATGTTTCAATCCGTGATAACTGATACCTGAAGCTAGTTGTCCCGGGCCTAGCAAGTTTAAAGCATACTCCGCTTCATCAACAATAAACTGCCTCGTCAAATCCACATCACTGAAGGAAAGCGATTGCAAATTGTTACGTTCAGTGTGAGCCCCGAACCCAAACAAATCCGGCATACCTCCGCCGATAACGGAAAAGGCAATGAGCGTGTTCCCAGCACGCACATGTTGAGCAAGACGTTGCAGGGTTTGTGGTTGCGTATTGGATCCAGTTAACGATGGATATACCAAGACTACATTATGTTCAAGTGCCAGCTCGGGATCTCGTATCACGCGAAAGGGAATGCCGACACTTCTCAGCCCATGAGCCAATCCCAGCCACGAGGCCTGTTCATCTTGAAGCAGGATGGCCAGACTGTTGCTGCCTGCATTGCCGTATGTCGCTAAGTCGGTAGCGGCGGGTTGAGCAATTGGCAGCTCTGTTTTTTCGAAAGGTCCTGACAAATTGGGAAACGCGAGTGCTGTCTCCGGCGAGGACGAGGGCGAGCACGCGACCAAGTCCAATGCCGCAGAGAGGCTTACTGCAAGCACGAAGAGTCTGAAGAGTTTAATTCCCATCGTTAGGCTTCATTCCGTAAACTTCGTCCAATCCGTGGATAGCGATGCCCTTGAATGAACGCCAGCCTGCCCAATCCTGCATTAACCGATTAGCAGTGTCATTTAACCTTGATTGGTCTCCGGCGAAGGTAAGATTAGCGGCACTGAACGTCCTTTCATCGACAAGGCGATATGACTGCCCTGGTAATCCCTGGTGAACTTCATTAAGTAACACCAGCACATCAACGGAGCCCAGCGAAACCTTCCACAATCTACCGCCGGTCGCTACGGGCTCATAAATTTTCTGTGTTTCATCTCCAAGAGAACCTGTCTCCAGCGCGATACGAACAGATTTATTGTATTTCAAACCCCAACGCAAGAATGGTTGCGCCCCCTCCCTCAATCGTTCTTCATCGGTACGGTAGTTCATTACTGTTATACTTAAATCTGCCAGATCGAGTTCGTCCAATAGCTTGTCACCCCACTCCGGGTGGGTACCCCACCAGACAGGAACAACCAGATCAACAAGTAACTCCCCGGCAATGACAGCATGAACAGCCTCTATGGTGTGCAAGTACCGTTCACGCCAATGCCCTCCCCCCAGATTGAAACCTGGTATAAGATATGGCTCAATATCCAGCTGCACGCCGGCCAACTGGCTTTCTCTATTCGCCTCGGCATTATATCGGGAATAGGCCTCAACTCGGGTCAGCAATGCCGGCAGGCTAGCTGGAAGAACATCGCGATAATCGCCAATTACGGGCCAAACCTGAATACCACGTGAGCCCGCCTGGTAAACAAATTCCCGCAAAGCAATGATATCTTCGACTTGTCCATCACTGGTTACCGGCACAGTGATGTATATCTCATCAATTTGTTCATCCGCGCGCAGAGACCAAATTGATTCGGCGTTTTGTTGCCAGATTTCCGGCGCCCAGAGCCAGGCAGACCGATTGCTTTGAATCGGTTCCGCATTAGGCAGCAATTGTACCTTGGACAGATTCAGCACACTTTCATCGCTGGGACAAAGCAGTGAAAGTGCAGCCCATGGAGATTGAGTCGTTGGCAGTGCGAATCGAGTCTCAGTAGCAGATTGAGAACTGAGATCCAATACACCAATCTCCGTAATGCTTTCATTAGCAACACCTACCACGCTAGCAACCCCGACAACAAATTGCCCCGAACCAGATGCCTCGATATGTAATTGCATGTTATCGGGCCAGGGAAAAAGGGATCGAATTTGAATTCCCGCTGCATTCGAACCGGGCGCGCAAGATAGCTGTGACGCCTGTGTAAAAACTACCCGGTTGTCGATGCCAAAAACCAGAGTCTCTGATGGTGGAAGCAGGTTTGAACGCGCCAAGCCACTAGATTGTATCGGCGGTTCATCGTTGCTGATTATTATCTCACTGACAATTATCTCGCTGACTATTGGTCTTTGCCCCTCAAATTGTCCTTGCAAAATTATGCGATTGATCTCTTCCTGTTCGCTCGCTGTTGGCATAGCACCAAGCCAGAGAACAGCATTGGCCGGGACAGGAATTGAGAACGAGGCACAACTATCAAATCCGCCGTCTTCCTCATGCGCCGAAAGCTGCACCCCTCGGCCGTCAATAGAATAAAAACTACGCCCATACTCTGCGTCACTAATTCTCACTTCAAGGTCACACAAAGAAATTTCCGCCGCATAGATCTCAAATCCTGAACTGATCATAACGATCAGGACCAGCAGCCAAAATCTACTGAATTTGCCAGCCCGAAAGTGGCGATACGTTTCAATCGAGCTAACTTTATGCTGCTGAAAAGCTTTCATTGTCCCAGCCTCAAAAACGGAATTGAAAAGAGATGCTATAAGCATCGCGAGTGTAAGAGTTTGCCCTGTCATCCTGGCTGGCATCAAGCCTAACTATCAGCGAATCGTACAATTGATAATTGATATAAAAATGGTTTGCCACGGTATCGGTGGTTACATTGTTTTCAGTCTCTGGCGCATCGGTATAGGCATAACCCAGCCTCATCCTGGAGTTAGCCTGCCAATTGAGTCCTGCCGTCCAACCCACGGTGTTATTGCCGTTTTCATCTTCGACCTGAATCAGACCAGGGGTAAACCAGCCATTGAAAGCCAAAAAATAATGGGTCAGACCGAGCCTTATCAGTTCTACACCACCACTCTGGTACTCGGCATGGGTATAAGACAGACCGAGGGTCGAGCTACCAAAATTCTCAGACGCATTCAGTAACGGTAACGTGGTACCAATGTGTACGCGTTTTCCCGGTAAAAAATCGCTGTCGCCGGTATAGGCGAGAGACAACTCAATCGGAATACCAGCTCCACGCTCAAAATAGGCCCCTATTTCGGTAAGGTTATCATCCGCACCAAAGCGATGACTTTGTTCCCCGTGCAAGTAAAATTGATCCCCGCCATTGTTAATATAACGGTATTCCAGCGTTCGATCATACCACCGCGAAAAAAATGGGACGTCGATCTCACTAACCCCGAAGGAAGAACTCAATTCATGGTGGCGCCTCACAGGCAGCCTATTCCCCTCACGGCGCAATAGCACATCTACATGATCTGGAGCTACCTGCTGCGCGCGATCGAGCAGCGTTTCAGCCAACTCATCGTTGCCGCTGGCGAGCTCGGTATCGTACAGACCAATCAAAGCATCGAGGTTCTGCGGTTCCAACTCAAGAACTTGTAGGTCGGCATCCCTTGACTCGTTATAACGGCGTTGATAATAGTATACGCGGGCAAGCAAGCTTAATGCCTCACTATTATCCGGCAGCACTTCAAGCACGCTGTTGGCCATTTCAATTGATTCACCATATGCACCTTGATATGACAAGACTCGTGCTTTACCGAGCAGCAGCTGAATATCATCAGGATAAATGCTTAGAGCCTGATCAAGCATCGCGGCGGCTTCTATGAATCGTTCTTGAAATGCCAGCATCATTCCAAGAAGGTAGTCCACTTCATTAGTCTCATTGGCGAGGTTACGGGCAGAACGGAGAATTTCCTCAGCCGCAGTAAAATTACCGATATTTCGAAGTTGCAACGCGTCTTGAATTAAGGTGTCGTAATCTGCTTCTGCAGCTATTGCAACGACAGAACAACAAAGCAACATGCTGACAATGGTTGTTCTTACAAATCTTCGAATTGCCTTATAGCTTGCCGGGATACTTCGCTTAGCCATCAAATTTTCGCTATCCCGATTGCTCAGCTTGAATCGCTGATAAAGCCACACTGAATGCTGAATGATTTCAGCTGGAAGTTTGTGTCTTTTGTACATTTTTGATCGATTCATGCGCCGAATTTTCACAGAATGGTGTTTAACTTGTCAGTAACAAAACATATCCTGCCATTAACAGCGCTGGACCCAGAAATTGTAGAATGCATTTTGGACGGCCGTCAGCATCCAACCTTACTCTAAACAGGCATAGCGAAACAACTGCACTAAAATGCTCAGAGCAATAGCAAATCCTTAGCTACCCATCCAACAGCTAAATTAATAGCAATGCCAAAACACGCCTGCAAACACACCACTGACGCCTGGAGCAGGGTTTATTGTTCCATCGTCAGCCGCCTGCAGATCCTACCTAGATAGAGCTCAGATTAACCGATATAAACGCCCATTTCAGTGAAAAAGTATCAGCTTGGAGCTGAAAAGTCGAAGACGGGGATTATGCGAGATATTGTCCGTGCTTGGGTAGAGGAAGGTCCGTACTAAATCGGCAAAAATTCTGTATCTTTTTGAAATTTTTGGAGTTATTTGCGTGGGAAGGGAATCTGCTCAGGGAGACAAGACTGTGTGGCGGAGAGGGAGGGATTCGAACCCTCGATAGGTTTAACCCTATACGCCCTTAGCAGGGGCGCGCCTTCAGCCACTCGGCCACCTCTCCAAAAATCGCCGGCATAATAGCATAGTCGAAGCAGTTACGAGAAGGCTTAGGTTTGGCGGGAGGGGAAAAGCGGCCTGCCCTCTGGGCTGGAGAGCAGGTGGAAACTGCGGGCTTATTCGCTTTCTTCGTTGACTGCGGCGTCGCCGCCCTTTTCTTTCTGGATACGCTGGTAGATTTCTTCACGGTGAACGGCGACTTCTTTTGGCGCGTTAACGCCGATTCTCACCTGATTACCCTTCACTCCCAGCACTGTAACTGTTACTTCGTCTCCTATCATCAATGTTTCGCCAATTCGGCGTGTCAGTATTAACATTGTCTTCCTCCATTAATCATTCCATTGCACTTCGCAGTTTTTCGCGGAATTGAATACCGCTGAATACACCCGCGCCGGCTCCAATTCGAGCTTTCTGACTTTGCCTGAGACTAAAACTATAGCCCTATGTATTGCCTGCCCTTGATCGAGGTCTTCTTTGGCCGTGTAAGGGCCTTAAGCAGCGCTAAAGCCCTTCAATGTGTCGGGGTATAAGTCTGATACAGACTCCAGTATCTGCCTTAATGGGCAGCATGCCAACCACTTGAGCGTGATTTTATGCTATTCGACGCTTTCCTTTTCATAATCAGGATCGCCTAATTCAAACGCACTGTGCAGGGTGCGAACCGCCAGCTCGAGATACTTTTCTTCAATTACCACAGAAATTTTAATCTCGGAGGTAGTGATGAGCTGGATGTTAATATTTTCATCGAAAAGCGCCTTAAACATCTTGGCCGCAATACCCGCGTGGGAGCGCATGCCAACACCTACCAATGAAACTTTACCAATCTTCTTATCCAGCACCACTTCTCTGGCGCCCACCGAAGCCTGGATTTTGTCCAAAATTCCCTTCGCGCGCTCACTCTCACCGCGCTTTACGGTAAACGTGATGTCATTGGTGCCGTCAGCCGCCGCGTTTTGCACGATCACATCCACTTCAATACCGGCATCACTAACAGGACCTAAAACCTTATAGGCAATACCAGGCACATCGGGCACACCGGCGATGGTTAATTTAGCTTCGTCGCGCTCGAAGGCGATTCCAGCGATGGCAGGATCTTCCATATTCGTATCTCCCTCTAAACTAATCAGGGTACCCGGACCCTCTTCGAAACTGGATAACACTCTAAGCGGCACTTTATATTTGCCCGCGAATTCTACCGATCGAATTTGCAAGACTTTGGCACCGAGGCTGGCAAGTTCCAACATTTCCTCGAACGTAATACTGCTGAGTAAACGGGCATCTTCCACTACTCTCGGGTCAGTGGTGTACACCCCTTTTACATCAGTATAAATTTGGCACTCATCCGCTTCCAGTGCGGCGGCGAGAGCCACCGCCGTGGTGTCTGACCCGCCTCTACCGAGCGTAGTAATATTGCCATTCTCGTCGATGCCTTGAAAACCGGCAACCACAACCACATTGCCTTGCTCAAGTTGTGCATGAATTCTACTGCCATCGATTTCCCGGATGCGCGCCTTGGTGTGAGTGTCACAGGTCAAAATTTTAACTTGCCCGCCGGTAAAAGAACGGGCCCCATAGCCGCGTTTCTCCAGCGCCATACTCAATAAAGCAATAGTGACCTGCTCCCCGGTCGACAACAGAACATCCATCTCCCGCGGCGTTGGATAGTCCATAATGCTTTGCGCCATAGCGACTAAGCGATTGGTTTCACCACTCATCGCTGAAACCACAACGACTATATCATCGCCGTTATCCCGGAAACGGACAATCTTATCGGCAACCGCTTCGATTCTCTCGACAGTGCCAACAGATGTTCCACCATATTTTTGAACGATTAATGCCATAACACTTCCAAACCAATCCTCTATTCTGTTACTTGTTTACAATCTTTCCAGCAACCAGGGTTTCACACTCGCCAGGGCCGCCGGAACCGCCGCAACATCGCTGCCACCGGCCATTGCCATATCGGGTCTGCCACCACCCTTGCCGCCAACTTGCAAGGCAATCATGTTGACTAAATCTCCGGCCTTCACCTTGCCCATCAAATCCTTGCTTACACCGGCAACCATATTTACTTTACCATCGCCTGCGCTAATCAGCACAACCACAGACGAGCCCAGTTTATTCTTTAACTGATCCACAGTTTCGCGCAAGGTCTTGGGATTGAATCCCTCTACCAAAGCGGCCAAAAATTGAATTCCGCACAATTCCTCGGCCTGCGCAGCGAGATCACTGCCCGCGCTGGATGCCATCTTTGACTTTAACTGTTCTAATTGTTTTTCCAGTGCTCGATTACTGGAGGCCAGTTGCTGCACCTTCTCCACCAATTCTTCCTGATTAGACTTTACCATCTCGCACAGCTGTTTCAGGGTTTCTTCTTCCCTGTCAATCAGTGCCAGTGCACCCTTGCCGGTTACCGCTTCGATACGACGTACGCCAGCCGAAATTCCAGACTCACTGACTATTTTGAATACCCCGATATCACCCGTACGCTCAACATGCGTGCCACCACAGAATTCGATGGAGTAATCGCCGCCCATTGTCACCACACGCACTTCGTCACCGTATTTTTCACCAAACAGCGCCAAGGCGCCCTTCTTCTGCGCCTCTTCAATGGGCAGAACTTCTTTGCCCACCAACGAATTGGCTAAAACTTCAGCATTAACCTGATCTTCAATCTGTTTTATTTCGGCGCTAGACACGGGCGATGAATGAGAAAAGTCGAAGCGCAGTCTGTCGGCATCCACCAACGAACCTTTCTGGGTAACATGAGTTCCTAATACATCCCTCAGTGCCGCGTTCATTAAGTGGGTAGCAGAATGGTTCAGGGTTATGGCCTGACGCACTTCTCTGGCGACCTTGGCCTCCACGCGATCCCCCAACTTCAACGAGCCACTCAGTAGTTTCCCGCGATGAATCAATACATCGCCTTGCTTCTGCGTATCCAGCACTTCAATTCTGACTTTGTCATTCTCCAAAAAGCCGGTATCGCCAACCTGTCCGCCGGATTCCGCATAGAAAGGACTGTTATCGAAAATCAGCAAGGCTTGCTGACCTTCCTGTACTTCCTCGGTGCTTACGCCATCCACAAATATCGCCGTGTTCACGGCACTACCTTGAACATGATCGTAGCCAATAAATTCTGTTGTCAGCCCCGGTGCAATTGCCAGTTTATCCACGGCTAAAAAATTGCTCGCCGCTCTCGCCTGATTTTTTTGCACAGACATGGCCTTTTCAAAACCATCCATATCCAGAGACAGACCATGCTCACGGGCCGCATCGGCGGTGAGATCGACTGGGAAGCCATAGGTGTCATACAGCTTGAATACCGTTTCACCCGCAATAACCTTGCTATCCAATTCTGCGATCGCCTTCTCCAGAATTGCCATTCCATTCTCAAGTGTCCTGGCAAACTGCTGCTCCTCTTCCTTCAGCACCTTCTCAACCATGTGCTGCTTCGCTACCAACTCCGGATAGGCTTCCCCCATTACCTTGGCCAGGGCCGCGACTATCTTATAAAAGAAACTCTCTTTGATCCCTAGCTGATAACCATGCCTTACCGCGCGGCGAATAATTCGGCGCACCACATAACCACGCCCTTCATTAGACGGCACAACACCATCGACAATCAGAAATGAACAAGACCGAATGTGATCGGCTATTACGCGCAGCGAATTATTTTCGAGATCGGCTATTCCGGTTATCGCAGAAATCGCTTGCAGTAATTGCTGAAATAGATCGATCTCATAATTGCTGTGCACGTTTTGCATAACGGCTGCCAGACGCTCCAGGCCAGCACCGGTATCCACCGAAGGTTTCGGCAGCGGGATCATAGAGCCATCGGCTTTTCGGTCATACTGCATGAAAACCAGGTTCCAGATTTCAATATAGCGGTCGCCATCTTCATCCGGGCTTCCCGGCGGGCCACCTGGCACATCGGCGCCGTGATCAAAGAAAATCTCTGAACAGGGTCCGCAGGGTCCGGTGTCACCCATTGCCCAAAAATTGTCTTTCTCCCCTAGCCGGGAAAACTGCTTCGGATCGATCTTCATCTCATCCAGCCAGATAGCCGCCGCCTCGTCATCGTCCTCGAACACAGTGATCCAGAGCTTCTCGGCGGGCAGTCCAAGATCGACCGTTAGAAATTCCCAGGCATACTTGATGGCCTCTCGCTTGAAATAGTCACCAAAGGAGAAGTTACCCAACATCTCGAAAAACGTGTGATGACGAGCGGTATAGCCTACATTTTCCAGATCGTTATGCTTGCCTCCAGCCCGTACACAGCGCTGCGAACTGGTGGCACGCCGATAGTCCCTCACCTCGTCTCCAAGGAAGAGATCCTTGAATTGCACCATACCCGCATTGGTAAATAGCAGGGTGGGGTCATTCCCCGGCACGAGTGAACTACTGGGCACAACCTCGTGTCCTCGGCTGGCAAAGAAATCGAGAAATTTTTGTCTTATTTCGGCACTGTTCATTAAGGCATCTGACTCATGGGCCTGGCTGTTGCTTGAAAAGCCGGCTGATATTAAAAAAGCAGAGGATTATAGCGCGTAATACGCGGATATTGCAGGGTATTTTCGATCTGGCCGGCAAATCTTGCGCGGCGCTAGCCGGGACCTATTCCTCATCAGGATCATCACCAGAGGGAAGCAATCCTGGCCCATGGGAACGAAAACTGAATTTTTCTACCATAGGGTCGACCGGCTCCCGCAGCCGGCCGTCGCTGGAGAGGATAATGGCTATCGCTCTGGTCTGCGGGAAATGACTCAGGATAATGGTGATGATTATCAGGAAGGGTACACAGAGAAACATGCCGGTAATGCCCCAGATATAACCCCATAACCCCAGATTGAGTAAAATAACGATTGGACTGAGATTGAAAGAATTGCCCATCAACCGCGGCTCAAGAATATTACCGATACAGACTTGTAAGGTGCCAATGCCAACCAGTACCAATACAAATAAGGTGTAACCATCAGACTGTGCCAATGCGATCATCGCCGGGAAGATTGTCGCTATGATTGATCCAATAGTAGGAATGAAATTCAACAGGAAAATCAATAAGCCCCATACTCCGGCGAAATCTACATCGACAGCCCGCAAAAATATGTAACTCAGAACCCCGGTTAAGGCGCTGGTGAACATTTTGATGCTGATATATTTTTGAATGTCGTTGCGAATTCGATCAATAATTTTTCTGGCGTCTTGTTCCGAACCAGAGCTGGCAAATAGCGCCGTAATTTTATGATCGAAGTTTCCCTGTTCCAGAAACAGGAACAGAATATAGATTAAAATTAGTCCGCCGCTGGCAAGAATTCCTGCAAAAGATGCAGCAACTGAGGTTGCATAGGCAGGAAGATCTATCCAGTCGGTGATCAGTTGATCCTGGAAGGTAGCGACAACAACCAGAGGAAGATTTTCCAGCCTCGTTGTCAGATTGGATTGATACAGAGGAATGACTTCCATCACATCATCAATCCTGCCCCCAAGGAAATTGATCAAGGCCCAGACAAGAAGCAGAAAGGTTAAAAACGAGGCGGTCAAGCAGACTGGCGCTGGAAAGCTGAATTCACCCAGCGATATTCGAGAGAAAGCGGCGGATAAGGTATTAATCAGATACCAGAGCACGATCGCGATAACCAGAGGCAATAATAAGCTCTCGCCCGCATTAAGAAGATAAAATCCCAATACAACGACCATCGCAGTCATAAAATAACTCGGTATTCTCATGCCATTGAATCCTCTGCTCTCAGTCGCACATTTTACGCTAACACCGTGAATTTGCGAAGAATATCACATTTTCATTGGCTCTCCCTCATTACGCTACCCCTCTGGGACTGATTCCTCTCCTAATTGAAGCGTGTAGGGGGCTATTGTAGGAAAACTAATGCAGCTTAATGGTTACTCGAATTTGTTAAAAATCGGCGAAGGCGGTATGGCCTATGTGTATCGAGGCATACAAGACTCATTACAGCGCCCGGTTGCCATCAAGTTATTGATCAAGGGCCTCAGTCAGGAAGAGGAAGCCCGCCACCGATTCGACCGCGAATCCTACATCATTGCAAGACTGAATCACCCCAACATAATCCATGTTATAGATCGTGGTATTAGCTCCGATGACATGCCCTATTTCGTCATGGAATATATAGAGGGTGTTGATCTGGGCGC
>JABMOK010000197.1 GCA_013204155.1 Pseudohongiella sp.
AGATCTATCTCTTCACTCACAAGCTAAGTTAAATACTATTGCGAGAAACCTTAACGAGCGGCCGAGAAAAACGTTAGACTTCGATACGCCGGCGAACCGATTTAATCAATGTGTTGCGTCCACCGGTTGAATCCGCAGCCGAAAGCTGCCTGTCGCAGTGCTGCATTTAAGCAATAACTGAGGGTCCGCTTTGTACCCGAAAGCAGACACGGGGTGAGTTTTATTTAGAGCCCAATGTCCACGAGAGTGGTACAAGATCACCCCTATTATTCAGGGCGTCATGTGCCTAGGTGGGTAAGTGAAGCATTACTTGAGTTTAATGCCTAGGGTAGCACTATGGTAGCACCAACAAAAACAAAAAAGGCCTACATCTCTGTAAGCCTTTGATTTAATTGGTAGCAATGGGTGGATTTGAACCACCGACCCCAGCATTATGAATGCTGTGCTCTAACCAGCTGAGCTACATTGCCAGAATTTTTACTGTGGCTTCCGATAATACTCCACCTGAAAATTTTATTTGCCATTTCATGCTCGGTGTATGGCCTATACACCTGCGCGTGAAATGGGAAATAAAATTTCCATCTGGCGCATTCTCGAAGCCTTCGCTACAAAATTTCAATACTTTCCAATTCGTAGCCAATTTGCTTTCAGAATCCCGAAAGGCCGCGAATTTTCGGCATTTCGGGCGGGATTGTCAAGTCGGACCTTGATCCTCGTCGAATGGCTCATTCAACCAGGCTATAGCTTGGTCCCGATCGCGGAAGACCTGGTGCTGACTGCGGCGATCGTGCCGAACAGCGGAGTATATTCGGGTGACTCCAAAGGACAGATCGTCGAGAGCAACAACGGCTACTTTTGACTTATCTGGTAATGCCAGACCACGAGTGACTTGGGCGAATTTTTTTAGCTCCTCCGTGGAATTATTGTAGCCGCAGCTCATATCCCAGAGCCTTTTTCTGCCCACCTTCCGGGCGGCGAGATCTAAGGTTGCTGCCATCCCATCCTGCGGATTTGGCGGGCTGTTGAACTTTATCTCGGTAATATCGTCATGCTGGGTAATACTATAAATCTTGTTCATCACGTGCTCTTGGTTCTGCTCAATTGCTGGCGAGGCTCAGACATTAAACCTGAAATGGATAACATCGCCATCTTGTACAATATATTCCTTGCCTTCCAGGCGCCATTTTCCGGCCTCCTTGGCGCCATTCTCGCCGTTGTAGGCGATGAAATCATCGTAGCCTGTTATTTCGGCGCGGATAAAGCCTTTTTCAAAATCCGTATGAATTACGGCGGCGGCCTGGGGGGCGGTGGCGCCCTTCTTCACGGTCCAGGCTCGGACTTCCTTAACGCCGGCGGTGAAATAGGTTTGCAGGCCGAGCAGGGTGTAACCGGCGCGGATGACACGGTCCAGTCCCGGCTCTTCCATACCCAGGTCTTGCAGGAATTCCAGCTTCTCTGAGTCTTCCAATTCGGCGATTTCTGCTTCCAGCTTGTTGCAGATGGCAACTACCTCGGCGCCTTCTGCTGCGGCGATAGCCCTTACCGTGTCCAGATGGGGATTATTCTCGAAGCCTTCTTCGTCCACATTGGCGATATACATCACCGGCTTTATGGTCAGCAGGTGCAGGCTGTACAGATCTGCCAATTCTTCTTTTGTCAGGTTCATGGTGCGCACCTGTTTTGCCTCATCCAGATGGGCCTTTACTTTTTCCAGAACGATTAGCTGGCGTTGAGCATCCTTGTCACCGCTTTTGGCCACCCGTGCGGTTCTATCGAGGAATTTATCGACCCCTTCCAGATCGGCCAATGCCAGTTCGGTGTTGATGGTTTCTATATCGGCGGCGGGGTCAATCTTGTTGGAGACATGTACTACGTTGCTGTCCTCGAAACAGCGCACCACATGTGCGATGGCGTCGGTCTCGCGAATATTGGCGAGAAACTGATTGCCCAAACCTTCGCCCTTGGAGGCGCCTGCCACCAGTCCTGCAATATCGGTGAATTCAACGGTGGTTGGAATAGTCTTTTGCGGCAGCACAATGGCGGCTAATTTATCCAGGCGGTGGTCAGGAATGAAGACGATGCCCGAATTGGGTTCGATGGTGCAAAACGGAAAATTTTCCGCCGCAATGCCGGCCTTGGTGAGCGCATTGAATAGTGTAGATTTCCCCACGTTGGGTAGGCCTACGATGCCACATTTAACTGCCATAGTGTTCTCTTCTGTTTCAGCTTGGCGTCGCAATAATTACTTCGACATTCTTACTACTGGTATTACTCTGTGTGTGCGTTTTAGTCTGTATGCAGCAGGCGCATGGCTTCTTCCCATTCGCCGATGACGGCCTTGGGCATTACCCGAATGGCATCTTCGATATTGGACATAATCACATCGGCGTCGGAGCGAGAGGGGTCACTTAGCACATAATTGGCCACCATGGATTTATGCCCGGGATGTCCAACGCCAATTCTCAGTCGATAGAAATCCCTGTTACCACCCAAGGCATTGATGATATCGCGCATGCCGTTGTGGCCGCCGTGGCCGCCACCTTGTTTAAAGCGAGTGATGCCTACTTCGAAATCAATCTCGTCGTAGGCGACCAACATGTTCTCCGGGGCTATCTTGTAAAAATTACAAACGGCGGCAACCGCTTTGCCACTGCCATTCATAAACGTTGTCGGGAACAAGAGTTTTACCTCCTGGCCCGCAATGTTTATTGAAGTGAATTCACCGAAGAATTTGCTTTCGCCACGCATCGTACCGCTATAGCCGACACAGAGATGATGCAGGAAAATAACCCCGGCATTGTGACGATTCGAATCGTATTGTGGGCCTGGATTTCCCAGGCCCACAATCAACTTCAGAGGAGTGTCTGACATAGTCAGCTTCCTGAGCTAGGCGACTAGGTAGAGAGGGCTATTCGCCGTCTCCAGTGCTGTCATCGGAGTCTTTGGCAGTTGCATGGCCAGCGGCAGATTCAACGGAACCTGGCAGAGCCTCTTCTTCAGCAACGACCTTAGGTGCGACAACAGTGACTACCGAGAGATCGCTGTCTTCACCGTGAGAAAGCGCAATACTGGTCACACCTTTAGGCAAGGCAATGTCAGACAGATGTATCGAATCACCAAGATTAAGTTTGATCATATTCACTTCGATATACTCAGGCAGATCACCAGGCAGACAAGAGATTTCGATTTCGTTCAGTGTCTTCTGTACATTACCGCCGCCAAGTTTGACGCCCGGGCACTTCTCTTCATTCAGGAAGTGAAGCGGTACTTTAACGTGAATCGCCTGCTTGTCGCTGACGCGCAGAAAGTCAGCATGCATCAGGAACGGCTTCGCGGGATGACGCTGTAGCGCCTTAATAACCGCCTTTTCCTTCTTGTTGTCGATATTCAGCGTAATAATATGGGCAAAGAATGCCTCATTTTCCACAGCCCTGGCGATATCTTTATGGGCAATGGTTAACGACACAGGATCGCTATCGCCTCCGTATAAAACGGCAGGTATATTATTGTTCAGACGACGTAGGCGGCGGCTCGCACCTTTCCCTAAATCCGTCCGAACCGTACAGTTCAATTCAAATTCTTCAGTAGACATAAGTCTCTCCCAAGAAGTGCTGCGATTGGCTTGCGACCGACTCAATCACAGGATTAAAAAAAGCCCAGATGTTCTCGAGTGAACTTCCAAGCCGACTATCCGCGCGGGTTCTTGCTTCCCAATATTTAAATCAGGTGTTATCAAACATCGCGCTTATGGATTCTTCATTACTCACCCGACGAATCGATTCGGCCAATAGTTTTGCCATCGATAATACGCGAATGCGTTTACAATTTTTTGCTGCCGTACTCAATGGAATCGTATCGGTCACTACCAGTGAGTCCAGGCTGGAATTTTCGATATTCTCTACCGCCGGTCCGGACAATACCGGATGGGTACAATAGGCATACACTTTGGCAGCGCCGTGTTCTTTAAGCGCATCTGCCGCCTTGCAGAGTGTCCCGGCAGTATCCACCATATCATCCACGATAATACAGCTACGGCCTTCTACATCACCGATGATATGCATCACCTGGGCGACATTAGCCGCTGGTCGCCGCTTGTCAATAATCGCCAGATCAACGTTTAATTGCTTGGCGACAGCCCTGGCTCTCACCACACCACCGATGTCAGGTGAAACCACGATTAAATTCTCATAACGCTGGCGTTCGATATCATCGGTCAACACTGGCGAGCCGTAGACATTGTCCACCGGAATACTAAAGAAGCCCTGAATCTGCTCGGCGTGCAAATCTACCGTCAGCACACGATTCACCCCGACCGCACTAATCATGTCTGCCACCACCTTGGAGCTGATGGCGACCCGCGCAGATCGAACGCGTCTGTCCTGTCTGGCATAACCAAAATAGGGAATCACAGCGGTGATTCGATTGGCTGAGGCACGATGCAGCGCGTCAGCCATCAATAGCAATTCCATGATGCTATCGTTAGTCGGCGCGCAAGTTGGCTGAATGATAAACACATCCTTGCCGCGAACGTTTTCATTGAGCTCAACGGAGACTTCGCCATCGCTGAACTTGCTAATGCTCGCATAACCTAATGGCAGACCGATGTGCTTGGCAATATTGTCTGCCAATTCCGGATTGGCATTGCCGGTGAAGACCATTAGATTGTTTGCCACGTTAGAGCTCCTATATAAGGCTAGTGTTACCAGTTTGAATTCAGCTCTGGAAAATGGCTGGGGTGGCTGGATTCGAACCAACGCATGCAAGGATCAAAACCTTGTGCCTTACCACTTGGCGACACCCCAGTAATTCGTCTTTGTATTTCTCTACACGTTCTATGAGCTACCGAGTTCTGCTTCTCACCAGCTTGAGCGCTAGCCGTGAGGCAATGAATCGATACCTTTTGCTACGAATCCCGGCAAATTTCCCGGCAATTTAGCCAACACTGCCTGCGCAGAGGCTTCATCATCGAAGCGGGCAAAAATGCTTGATCCGGTTCCTGTCATTCTGGTTTCGGCAAATTGAGACAGGCATTTGATCGCCTGATCTACCTGCGGATACCGTCTTCGAGTGACTGATTCGCAGTCATTTCGGGCACTGCCTGCCAGAAAGTCGGCCATTTTGATGGCTTGGGAGTTCCGTGTCAAATGTTCATCGCAAAAAATCTCTGCTGTGGATACCGAACAATTCGGGCATGCCACCAGATACCATGAATCCCCCAGTTCGACAGGGCTGAGTTGCTCGCCAATCCCTTCCGCCCAGGCTGATCTTCCGGCGATGAACAGCGGCACATCTGCGCCCAGTTCAATGCCGATAGCAGACAGTTGCGCTTCGCTTAATTGCAGACCCCAAAGTCGATTCAGTGCCAGCAGGGTGAGGGCGGCATCGGAACTGCCGCCACCGAGACCGGCGCCGAGGGGGATGCGCTTGTGCAGCGAAATTTTGGCACCGAATGATTGCGCTCCCGCTACCGCAAGCAGGCGCCTGGCCGCCGTCATGACCAGATTGTTGTCCATCGGCAGCGACGCGATTTCAGCGCCCGCTGCTGTCGTCTCTGCGCCATTAACATGGAATGAAATCACGCCGGCCTCGGCTCTCTCAAATTTCATCTGATCGCCGTAATCCAGCAATTGAAACAGGGTTTGTAGCTGATGATAACCGTCCTCCCTGCGGCCGGTAATATGCAGAAACAAATTCAGTTTGGCGGGGGCCAGCAGGCTCAGGGACTCAGCGGGCATCAGCGGAGGCTTCGTTCAGGGTCCAGTTCAGACCAATGAAGCGCAGCCGAATGTCATTCTTCGCGCGGGTGAGTTCTACTCGGCGTGGCAGGGTAATAGCGCCATACTGTCGGGGATCGCTAAAATTTATCAGCCAGCCGGCCTGAGCAATAGCCGTTAGCTGGTTTAATTCATTGAAGCTGAGGTCAGCCTGGGAATCAGGTGCCGGTAGTCCTTTGATCCAGTAATTCAAATAGGACACCGGCAACTCGTAGCCCATTTGCTGTAATATCAAGTCTTCCGGGCTATTGGCGCTGAGTGTGTCGCCGCTCTGTTCCAGTGTGACATAACCGGGCCGTCCAACGATCGTGGTGCTGCCGGCGTTGAAGCTGCCCCAGAGCCGTATCTGGTATTCAACCGCTTGCTGCTGCCATAGAATGCGAGGTGTGTGGGACTCATTGTCATAGCGAACATCGACCCGGCCGCGCAGTTGCCAGGAGTCGAGTTGCTGTAGCAGATTTTGCTGCGCAGCCCAGTCGCTGTTGAGTTCGGCGGGGGGCGCGGCGGGGGGGGAGATAGCACAGGCAGATAGCACAATTGAGAGGGCAAGCAGAAGACAGCTTGCGCGCAGGCATCGACAGGAAAAATGGATCGGTATCGCACTCATTGCGCTGTAAGCAATCTATCCATGGCCTCTTTTATAAGCGCGCTGTCAGGTTCGATTTCCAGTGCCGCCTGCCACACCCGTTTCGCTTCGTCTTCGCGTCCCATTACCCACAGCACCTCACCAAGGTGGGAGGCGACCTCATGATCCGGAAACCCGGCGAAGGCTTTGCGTAGGTTTTCCAGCGCATCATCGTAGCGACCGAGTTTATATTGCGCCCAGGCCAGGCTGTCGAGGATTGCCGGATCTTCGGGTGACAGGGCGATGGCTCGCTCAATCAGTTCCAGTGCTTCTTCGAAGCGGGTGGTTTGATCGGCGAGCATATAGCCAAGATGATTCAGTGCCCGTGAGTCCTCGGGTCGCATAAGAATGATCTGCCGCAAGTCGGCTTCAGAACCCTGCTGGTTTTTTGTCGAGTCATAATAAAGAACCCGGGCAAACAGTAAGTCTGTCTCGTTAGGGAATTTATTCAGGCTTTTGTTCAGCAGTGTTTCAGCCTGTTTTTGATGACCGGCCTGAATAAGTAAACCGGATTCAACAGTAGTGAGCAGGACTTCCAGTCTGGGCTGGCCGCGCGATAATCCGCTTAGCCATGAATGGGCTTCATCCAGCTGGCCCAGCTGAATGGAAAGTCGGGTCGCCTGTTGCTGTGCGGCAAGAAAGTTATCGGTGCCGATGCGAATCTGCCGGTAATGCGCAATTGCCTTGTCCAGATCGCCCTGCTGTTCAAAGATGAAGGCCAGATTGTACTGACTTTCATCGATCCGTTGATCGACACTAATAAGACGTTCAAAGGCGCTGATGGCATTGCTATAATTTTTCAGTTCCAGATCGACCAAAGCGATTGAATACAGGGTATCCCAGTCTTGTGGATCCTGTTCGATTAGAATCTGGAATTGCGCCTGCGCCGCGGCAAACTCTTCATTCTGAATTAACAGACGCGCATAGGTAAGTCGCAGCATTTTGTTATTCTCGAATGCGCGCACTCCCTCTCGCATCGTGCGCAGTGCCTGGCTACCTTCTTCCATGTTTTGCAGGATTTGTGCTTCCAACAGAACCATGTTCGGGGTCAGTTCAGTCGTCTTTTGCAGTGCGTCCAGCTCAGCCAGCGCTTCTTCGAATTGCCGATTCTGTGCCAGCAATTGCACCAGCGCCATATGAATAGAAAGCTGATCGCTGAATTCCCGGCTAAGCTGTTGCAGGCGGCTAATCAGTCCTGCCCTGTCCTCGGGGCTTAGCTCGCCGGTTCTGCCGGATAAGGCGGCAAAATCAATAGTACCGCCCAGGTCGATAACTCGCGCCATATGGGAAATGGCCTGATCGAAAGCGCCACTCTCCAGAAATTGCATACTCAGTAGCAGCTGGGGTCGCCACTCCTCGGGTGCTATCTCTGCCCACAGCAGGCCCAGCTGTAACAGGGCATTCAGATCGCCGTTGGCCGAGGCGAACTGCACCGCACGCTGAATAATAGCGAGATCCCGGGTTTCCATCGCCAGCTGAAAATAGTTTTCTGCAGCGCCCTCCAGCTGACCACGTTGTGCGCCTAATTCACTAATAATCGCCGTGTACAGCTGATTCTCGGTAAAGCTGCCGTATTCAATCTCCTCAGGCGAAGTTTCCGCTGACGAGATAGATTCGACGCGGGCGCTCTCTATCGCTGCAGACTGGGTGCCTGGTGGTTGTTCAGAGACGGCACAGGCGGTAAGCGCGATGCACAGTAATGCGGTGATAAAGGCTTTGATTTTCTTCATATTATTGGACATCGACAGTGCTATGGCTGGTAGTGGGCTCAATGTTCGAGGCGGCATTATAGCAGTTTGTTTATCCACCATCAGAGCTGATTTATCTGTTGTTTTTATCCAGAGTGTTTTCCGCTCAGGAGCCGATATGAGTAGTAGCGCTGATGATAGTAGCCCTGATAGTTACCCCTGACCGGTAAAAGCGGGATTCAGCTACAAGCCAGGCCTCAAAATTACTTGTTTATTGCACAACCCACAGCCCCGTCGATGGAACCTCAGTAAAATCAGTATCTAATGGGAACCACGGCCGATTTTTAGTAACATAGCGAACCTTTTGATTCGACTTAACTTTTAACTCGATTCTTAACTAATTAGTTTGCTTCAACGGTTATCCCATGGCATTGGTACTGGTAGGCATAAACCACAATACGGCGAGTATCGACTTGCGCGAGAAGGTGGCATTCCCCCCCGAAATTGTGGAGGCTGCGCTGGGGGAGGTCCACGCCCTGCAGGCCGTCAACGAAGTGGTTATTGTTTCAACCTGTAATCGTACCGAAATCTATCTGGATTTCACCGCAGAGGATGCGGGGGATAAGGCTGAAGATCCGGAGTCAACGGCGGGCGAAAATTCTCCATCAGTCACTGGCCAGCAATTAATTTTGCAATGGTTGGCGAAATTTCACCAGCTGGAACAGTCAGACCTGGAGCAGAGCAGTTATTACTATGCCGATGAAGAGGTGATTCGTCATCTCATGAAAGTCTCCTGTGGACTGGATTCCATGGTGCTGGGTGAGCCGC
>JABMOK010000198.1 GCA_013204155.1 Pseudohongiella sp.
CTCTCATTCTCTCACTCTCTCACTCTCTCACTCTCTCACTCTCTCACTCACTCTTTACTTGGTTTTAAGCTCAAGTCTGCGTATTGGTTTGCTTTTCGATTCTCTGCACGCGGTGGTGAATTTCGTCAATCAGTGGTGGTAAAACTGAGTAATTTTCACAGACTATTTAATAAAAGATAATAAAATCAATAAGATATAAGAATGGCATAGAAAGTGAATGAAAGTGAATGAAAGTGAATGAAAGTGAATGAAAGTGAATAGTTAACCCTGATCACGAAGCAGATGATTTGTAAGTTTGAGTCTTGAGCCGCGTCTAAATACCAACGGTGTCAGGATCGGCTGTTTCCCAGCCCGACTTTTTGCGCTTGATTCAGCGGCAATGTTTAGCCCCTAAGCTGAACCTGTTTTATAAGTGAGTGAAAAGCTTGATTCAAAATTCAGAATAGCTATTAATGGGGGTGACAATGGACAAGTGCTCGGCCGACGTAATGGATAACGATAATATTATGAATACTGACAAGAATACTGACAAGAATACTGACAAGAATACTGACAAGAATACCGACAAGAATAACCATGGGAACAACAAAATGGAAAAGCTGTGGCCGCAGGTACGCAAGCTACTTGTATTTCAGATCAAACTCTATATCGATGCCTTTAGAGACCTGCTCCTCAGCGCACTCTCTCTGGGCGCCTTTCTAATTGATCTACTACAGCGCAATGAGGGTCCAGACTCCTATTTTGAGCGAGTGCTAAAATTTGGTCGACATACAGAGCACGCTATCAATCTTTTTAATCAATTTGACGCTGGGCAACATGATGAACATAGTGTCGATAGCCTACTTAACGAGGTGGAAGACAAGATTCGGAAAAACGTCAAGGGGAGGCGAGAATAGTCATTGAGTGTGCGTCAGAGGGTGAATATCTCCCCCGTTTTTACCCACGTCCGCTTTGAATTTTAGCCGTTGATCGGGTATTGTCATGTCAGCTAACACCCCCACTATCAGGAAATAATTGTGCCGAATCCTTTACTGTTATTCAGTGCTCAAATTATTGCGATTCTATCGGTTCTGTTGTTGGCTGCCGGGTATTTAAAAACCGATGCGCGGGCGGCCAGTGCCAGAGTATTTGCCATTATGGTCGTGTTCATCGTTTTTTATCTGCTCAATGGCATGAGCGGGCAGCATATTGACCCTCAGTTTCGGCTAGACATTAGTCGTTGGCAATTGCTCAGCCAGTTTGGTATGAACAGCATATCTGGCTTATTCATGATTTATTGCTTCCTGATATTTCAGGAGCAACAAAAATTTCCAGTTACACTCGCAGCGGCCTTTGCTGTGCAGGTAATTCTGGACTCCGTATTATCAGCTCTAACTCTCTTTGCCCCAGAGGCAGCAAACTCATCTGTTGCAGTATTCATGAGCACTAGTATGGATGTGCTGATGCTGGTGTTCGTAGCTTCGGCAATCTACTGGACGGTAAAAGGTTGGCGAGCAGACCTGGTAGATGATCGCAGGGTTTTGCGCTGGTTTATAATCGGTGTGCAGGGTGCCTTGATTTTTACTGTGGTGTTTGTGGAGAATTTCCTGCTAGAAGTTGGCTCCAGTGTTTACGCGCTGGAACAAGCAGTACTTGTTTCTGCTATTGCGTTTCTCGCGTTGGGAATGTTGCTCGTTGCCATGCGGTTTGATTATGTTTCATTAAGCAATGTTATTCGTAAAGTGGTGGAATTGGGTGAAGAGCCGGAAGCAGGAAATGCCACAGCTTTCAATATTGATAGTTTCAATAAAGCGTTTCGAGATGGACAGCTATATCGGGAAGCCGGTTTAACTATTTCGATGTTGGCGAAAAAGTTGAAGCTTCCTGAGTATCGATTGAGAGCCTTTATTCACCAGCAGCTCGGATTCCGAAATTTCAATGCCATGTTGCATGAGTATCGCATCGAAGATGCGAGCACTGCACTTGCCAGCAATGACAAACCCAATCTTCCTGTTCTCACGATTGCCCTGTCAGTTGGTTACCAGTCGATCACCCCATTTAACAATGCCTTTCGAGAACTGAAGGGCGTTACCCCATCCGAGTTCCGTAAACGATCGGCTCAAATCCTGAAGTGATTCAAAGCGTAACAAAATAGCGTTTCAGCACAATATAGAAGTGGACTCCGGGCGAAAGGATGTTTATCCTTTCGGTCTTCGAAAAAGTGAATTTCCCCCTTAACCGAGCGGCTGGAGGTCAACGGACGTGATCAACGAGATGTTATTACAATTTGCTCACTGGATGGAGGCTCAACCCTATAGCCAGATGCTGGTGGCTGGCTATTTTAGTTACAACTGGGTGGAAGCGACGCATGTGTTAACTTTAATGTTGAGTATAGGATCTCTATTTGTAATCGATCTTCGCATGATCGGTCTGATTCTGACCGAAGTGCCTGCGTCCAAATTAGCGGAACGCTTGCACAAGCCGATGATGATCGGTTTTGTCATTATGTTTATAACCGGGGCGCTGCTGGTCTATGCCAAACCGGTAGAAACCATCCAGAGTTTGTGGTTTAGAATCAAGATGATCTTGTTGGTGCTGGCTTTTATAAATGCCTGGGTTTTTAATGCACGAATGAAAGCAGCGGATGGCACTTGGGATATGGACCCCGTAGCCCCTAAAGCGCTTCGTACCGGAGCGATTATATCGCTTCTTCTTTGGTGTGGCGTTGTCACACTTGGACGGTATATCCCTTATGACTGGGTTGATTGCGTAAATACTGATAACCCCACGATCTTATGGGCGGCCGGTTGCGTTGATCAGCTGAATGCCCTGTAGTTAATAGTCAAAAGAAGTAATAGTCAAAAGAAGTAATAGTCAAAAGAAGTAATAGTCAAAAGTAATAGTCAAAAGTAATAAGCAAGAGAAAGGTTGAAGAGCAGAAGCAATAGTTAAGAATTTAATTAGTTGGATCAGCGCAGCTGACCAATCGTTAGTTGTTATGTGACAAGCAGGGAGTTACAGATGCTCAATTTATTGTTGAGTCAATACCGAAAAACGACAATCCTATTTCTGGTGTTGATTTTAATTGCGATCCTGGAAGCCTTTGAAGTCAGGACTTCTATTCACGGGAACACACTGCCCTATTTCGAGTGGCTTAAGAATTCTTCATGGTTAGGAATTATTGGCACGACCTATGGATCTGTCTATGCAACCGTAGAAGCCGTACATCTTATCTCTATGGCTATTATCGGTGGCACCGTGCTCGTTGCCGATCTTAGGTTGCTTGGGATTATCCTTACCGATATACCTTCGGAAACAATAACCAGAGGCACGCATAAGGTCTTTCGGAATGCCTTGATTTTTGCCGTTGCCAGCGGAATATTTTGCGCGGCAGGTGTAGCCGACAAAGTTTATTATATGCCCGTTTTCTGGATAAAAATGCTCGCACTGATAGCGGGCTCATGCTTTGTATTTTTAGTAAAGCAACCGTTACTGAATACGGTTCCTCATGATGAGATTAGGCCCTGGACTCTGCGTCTGCTCGCGGTTTGTTCTCTTCTGGTTTGGTTCACAGTGGCGGCAACGGGTCGCTGGATTGGTTTTAGTTAGGCTGAACCGAGATTTAGTGCTGATTGGAGAAGTGTATGAATAACGAGAAAAAATGGAGCGATCAGGAAATAGCCGCTATCGGTTCCAGTGTTGTGATAGTAGGCTCATTAGTTCTTTACTGGGTGCTTCAATTTGAATCTACTATAGAGTTACTAGAGCTGGCCTATGGCTCAGTTAATCTATTCAATAATCCTCTGGTCTTCTAGCCAGGAACTCCTGACTAGGTCCAGCAGTGTATTTTGTCTGTTTCCGGCCTTAGGTTGAGGCCCGGACAGTGCCTCCACCTGCCTCCACCTGCCTCCAGGGATCCTGCTATTTCTCTTATTGCACGCTCCTGGCGGTGATCTGAATACTTGAAGTAGTGTGCCTATATTTGATCGATCTCAATATATTTCTTCCTATAGTCTTTATATTTCATCCCCAGTGCCTGCTGCCTCGCCTTATCCGATAGGGATTGATTGCAGTTATCAAGAGCATTACCGCCAAGCGGTTTGAAAGAGGCTACTTTAGAGTTTAGATCAGCGGAGGTCGAAATAAGAGATGAATCAATTCGTTTACGATATTGCCGTGTGGCTGGACAATACTGCATGGAGCACATTGCTGCATGAGTCTTACTACATGTACAACTGGGTTGAATCTATCCATGTCCTGAGCCTGATCATCTGTCTGGGGATGTTATTCCTGATCGATTTACGGATGTTGGGGTATGCGCTGCCAAACGTTCCCGCCAGCAGTATTGCCAACCGCTTGAATTTGCCGATGTTGCTTGGATTCTCAATCATGGTGTTCACCGGACTGCTGTTATTTTATGCGGTGCCGGTCAGGAGCACGCAAAGTGTGTGGTTTCGAGCCAAGATGATTTTGTTGCTGGGCTGTGCAATTAATGCCTTTCTGTTTCATAAGCGCATGAATGAATCAGTCTCCAGTTGGGATAATGACGCCAGAGCGCCCGGTCGCATTCGACTGGGTGCTGCCTTATCACTTGGGTTCTGGTCCTTGGTGGTAATTTGCGGTCGTTTCATTGCCTACGACTGGTTCGATTGCGAATACACCGATGTGGGCAGTCTTTCACAGATGCTCTCCGGTTGTATTGACGGACAGACCCGCTATTAACTACTCGTATTAACTACTCGTATTAACTACGCGTATTAAGTACGCTATTAATTAAAAGGTAAGTGAACAGGATTGGGCATCAGCTAAGCATGCTCAGGCACTAAATCAGGAGTCATTTATGTCTACAACCTCCGCTACAACATCGGGCTCATATACCAAGACCATAACGGTAGTTACGCTGGTATTGCTCATACTCGCCTTTTCGTTTTCAAGTTTGCGACGGGATACCTGGCTGCAACTGTACGAATTTTTCCTTTGGATGGAAACCACCCCATTTGGCGTGATAGGGAAGACTTGGGGGGCGGTGTTCGCCATTGTCGAGGCGTTTCATTTATTGGCGATGGCTCTGTTAGGCGGAGCTGTTGTGGTTGCTGATGCGCGTTTAATGGGTTGGATTTTTGCAGATATTCCTGCCAGAGAGATATTAGACAAGACCCACAAAGTGTTTGTGGCAGGGCTTATCGTAGTGCTTGCAACCGGCATATTCATGGCCTGTGGCGTAGCGGGAAAGATTTATTGGTTGCCAGTTTTTTGGTACAAGATGTTGGCCTTGGCGACCGGAATATTCTTCGTTTTCTTCATCCGGCGGCCTCTGTTGAGAAGGGATCTGAATGAGATTAGACCAATCGTGGTAAAGCTGGTGGCGATTTCTTCCATGTTGGTGTGGGTTACCGTCGCGGCTACGGGACGTTGGATAGGTTTCGCAGGAAGTTAGCGATTTTCAGAGAGGGTTAGACTACTTCGAGTCGTACACAGGATACTTATTGGTGAGAACGGGCAGGAGAATAGAATGAGCGAAGAAGATAAAAATGCAGCAAAAATGGATGATGTACAAACGGCCGCGGTGGCTATCTCGACGACCATCATCGTGTTCTTTGTAATCTACTGGGCCATCCAGATCGATAGTGTCAGGGATCTGCTAAATATGGCCTATGGTTAGAATTTGCGCTAAATAGCGTTGCAGCGATTATTGCTGAGACAAAAAGCCGGCTAAATTTAGTCGGCTTTTTTATTGTGAGTTGTTCCTCCCTATCGGGTTTCTACCGGGACTGAGTGAGCCAGTTTCAGTTTACTTGCCCGATTAAGCATGATTTTAGCGAATGTACAGGTCCACTATAAACCAGACTGTTTGCACTAGTGTGATGCCCAATAAATGCTTATGCTCATAGTGCGAGGCAGTAGCTAATTCGGGAAGCTTGGGAATTACCCCTTGGACAGGCCTAAAAAATGCGTCAACTGCAGATTGTTTTTTCCTCATTCTGTCTTCTCTTGTCAGGCAGTGGCGCCTTTGCGCAGGCGAATTCCAGGGCTGACGCCCTGAATGAGCTGGAGTTATCCCGCAAACTCCTCATTGGACTTGAAGAAACAATGGGACCCATGAACCAGCGTCTTGTCGAATCCCTCGAGCAAGTAGCGGACAACTTAATGGCGCTCAACGAATTTGATGATGCGCATTCGATGCTGGACCGGGCCTTGCAAATTACCCGCATTAATCAAGGTCTCTACACCCAGGACCAGTTGCCGTTTCTAAATAAGAAGATAGAAAATCATGCCAATCAGGGGGATTGGGATAAAGCTCGCCAACAAATGGAGCATTTGCTGTGGCTATACCAGACCAAGCAGTTGGATTTTAACGAGAATTTGATAAGCCGGTTGCTACAACTTTCAAATTTTCATCTGCGAGCCATCACCGAAGATGCAGAGGCTTGGCAGGCTTATCATTTTCGTCATGTCACCGAAATTAAATGGATGACACTGGGGCTGGCTGAGCGGGTTTGGGGTAAGTCCGACCCAAGAATGGTTCCAGTCCTGTACAGCCAGGTTACTCAACTCCACCGGCTACTGGTTGCCATCGAGCGCGGGGGCAGTACCGGCTATGGCTTGAGAGAGATACGGCTCGGCTCAGGTATAGTCACGGAGCGAAAAGCCGTGCGGCGTGGTCTCTATTTCACCGGCATGACGCTGCTAAATACAATGCAGCGAGTCTATCAAAGTGCTGACGCGCCGAATCGGGAAGGCCTGGCGATGAGTCAGCTTTACCTTGCCGACTGGCAGCTTCTCTTCAATCGCCCTGAGGAGGCACTCACAGGCTACCGTTTGGCGTATCGAGGCCTGATTGAGGCTGAGATTGAACCTGGCCTGATCAACCATCTATTCAGCCAGCCATTGGTTCTGCCTGCGCCCAAATTTTTCTCAAGCGTCCAGCAGGCGCTTCAAGCGCGGGAAGGTAATCGTGTGCCAGATGAGGTTGCAGGAGCGCCGGGTGCAGTGACTTATTTATTCTTCAAGGAGTGGTCGAGCGCATTTTCCAATGTTCGAAATCCGCTTCCTGCTATTGAAATGGATGAGGAATCGAACTTTGCTCTTTTTTCCTTCCGTCTTGCTGGCTTGGACGAGGTTTCCCGCTGGATTAGTGGGCGCTATACCCGTGGTGTGGGTGTGGTAAATGAAGCTGAGCTGCTTGAGCAAACTAACGTTCCGTCTTATCCGGAGAAAAACCTGCTGGAGAGACTCAATATGCTTCGGTTTCGCCCGAAACTGATCGAGGGTGAACCCCAGGAGGTAAACGGCTTGTTGCAGTACCACCTCGCGGCAGACACCTTCTTCTAGCGGGCTGTTGAAAAATTCACAGCCGGCACAATACGGCGTTATTGCGTGGCTCAAAATGCTCATTTGCACCGTGTAAACTCCGCTTTTTCGCCAAATCTTGCCTTGTCTTGCACTCGCCTGAGAGCTTTTCAACAAGTTGCTAGAGTTTCCCATCCGCCAAGCTTCTTATATGATATTTCATAGCCTTTGCCACGATTGGTTAGATTCTGGCAGCGTCATTTAGTATGATTCGCCTCTCGTGTAATTTGTGGAAGCAAAAAATGAACAATCTACTCAGTCAGGGTTTTGAATTAGCCCTATTTGGGATGGGAACCGTGTTCGTATTCCTCGCTGTATTAATAATTGCTACCAAAGCGATGTCTTCGCTAGTGCTGCGATTTGAGCCCGCGGTGAGCGTTGCTTCTGCGGCTACGGTGGCACAGGATGCTGCACTGTCTGATCGTGGCCATCTGCTGGCAGTAATTAGCGCCGCGATCGCACAGCATAGAACGACTAAAAAATAGAACGACTAAAAAACAAATGAAACGACAAAACGCAGTCCACAATCTGCCTTTCCCAATTCCTGAAATATTGACAGTGATGAGTTTGTAATATGAGTGAAAATAAGCAACCCCTTGGAATTACTGATGTCGTCTTGCGCGATGCCCATCAGTCCCTGCTCGCAACCCGAATGCGGATAGATGATCTGTTGCCAATAGCGGCAAAACTGGATCAGGTTGGGTTTTGGTCTTTGGAGTCCTGGGGTGGAGCAACCTTCGATGCCTGCATTCGTTTTGTGGGAGAAGATCCCTGGGAACGAATCCGTCTCTTTAAAGAGGCGATGCCAAATACCCCTCAGCAAATGCTATTCAGAGGTCAGAATATTCTGGGCTATCGTCATTACGCCGATGATCTGGTGGAAAAATTCGTAGAGCGTGCGGCCGTGAACGGCGTCGATGTGTTTAGAGTATTCGACGCCATGAATGATATGCGCAATTTGGAAACCGCTATCAAGGCGGTAGGGAAGCAGGGCAAACATGCTCAGGGTACGATGTCCTATACCCTTAGTCCGGTCTATAACCTTGAGAGCTGGTTGAATATGGCCAGACAAATCGAAAGCATGGGTGCCGACTCACTCTGTATCAAGGATATGGCAGGCTTACTTAAGCCTTATGTCGCCTATGAATTAATTACTCAGTTGAAGCAGGCTGTTAAAATCCCTATTCATATGCAGTGTCATGCGACGACCGGTCTGTCTACGGCTACCTATCTGAAAGCGGTAGAGGCGGGCATTGATAATGTTGATACGGCGATTTCATCCATGAGTATGACTTATGGACACTCGCCGACAGAATCCTTGGTTTCTATGTTAGATGCGACAGAGCGCAGCACGGGACTGGATATTGTCTTACTGGAAGAAATTGCCAGTTACTTTCGTGAAGTCAGGAAAAAATACGCGAAATTTGAAGGATCTTTAAGAGGGATAGATTCCCGAATTCTGGTAGCACAGGTGCCCGGTGGCATGCTGACGAATCTGGAGAATCAACTGCGTGAGCAAAACGCCGCGGATAAGATGGATGCCGTACTGGAGGAAATTCCCAAAGTACGTGAAGATTTGGGGTTTATTCCACTGGTAACACCGACATCTCAGATCGTCGGCACTCAAGCGGTATTGAATGTGCTGGCTGGGGAACGTTATAAAACAATTACCAAGGAAACGGCGGGCGTGTTAAAGGGTGAATACGGTGCTACCCCTTCACCGGTAAACAGCGAGCTACAGGCCAAGGTGCTTGACGGCGCAGAAGCTATTACCTGCAGGCCGGCAGATTTGCTCACGCCAGAATTTGAAAAGCAGAAGAGCGAACTGTTAGCTATCGCCAAGGCAGAGGGAATTACACTGCTTAACGAAGTCGATGACACCCTGACCTATGCCCTGTTTCCACAGGCGGGGCTGAAGTTTCTAAAAAACCGCAACAATCCAGACGCGTTCGAGCCCGCACCATCGATTGCGGAAACGGCGGCGGTGGCGCCAGGGACATCCGCTGCTACCGGTGTCTATACCGTTGAGCTGGAAGGCAGGGCCTATGTAGTAAAAGTGACTGAAGGCGGGGATGTTGCGCAATTCGCAGAGACAACTGCTTCTACAGCTTCTGCAAAGCCTGTTGCTGCGCCAACGGGTGCCGGCAAAGCGATTCCGGCGCCGCTAGCCGGCAATGTGTTTAAGGTAGTAGTGGGAGTTGGGGACCGCGTTGCCGAAGGCGATGTGATTCTGATTATGGAAGCCATGAAAATGGAGACGGAGATTCGTTCACCTGCCTCAGGCACCGTTACCGGGGTGAGTGTTAAGGCTGGCGATGCGGTAAAGGTCGGCGAAACTATGTTGTCACTAGGCTAGTTGGCATTGAATCAGAAGAAAAGAGATAGATAAATGAGCCGACTGCTAGAGCTGTGGCAATCCACAGGCATAGTTCAAATAACCCTTCCGCAATTGTTAATGATTCTGATTGGATTGTTGCTGCTTTATCTTGCTATCAAGAAAGGTTTTGAACCCTTGTTGCTGATACCTATCGGTTTCGGTGGCATTCTTTCGAACATTCCCGGTGTCGATATAGCCGTGGGAGATGGAATCCTTCATCAGTTTTATGTGATGGGATTGGAAACCGGGGTCTTTCCTCTGTTGATCTTTATGGGCGTGGGTGCAATGACTGACTTTGGTCCACTGCTGGCCAATCCAAAGACATTGCTGCTTGGCGCGGCGGCGCAGTTCGGTATTTTTTCGACGCTGCTTGGGGCTCTGTTCCTAACCGATATCGGATGGTTCAATTTCACTCTTCAGCAAGCTTCGGCGATCGGCATTATCGGTGGCGCAGATGGTCCTACAGCAATTTATGTGGCGGGCATTCTTGCGCCTGAAATGCTTGGCGCAATCGCCGTTGCCGCGTATTCCTATATGGCGCTGGTACCCTTGATTCAGCCTCCCATCATGCGAGCACTAACCAGCGAAGACGAACGCAAGATAACTATGACTCAGTTACGAGCGGTATCGCAGACGGAGAAAATTGTATTCCCACTGCTATTACTTATCCTGGTCGCGTTAGTAGTTCCCAGTGCGACTCCGCTATTGGGTATGTTTTGCTTTGGTAATTTAATGAAAGAATGCGGGGTAGTTTCCCGGCTATCCGATACGGCACAGAATGCCTTGATTAATATCGTTACCATCCTGCTCGGCTTATCTGTTGGATCCAAGTTAGGCGCCGACCAATTTTTGGTGGCTAGTACTTTGGGTATTTTGTTGCTGGGGATGTTGGCATTCTCGATTGGCACGGCATCGGGTGTGTTGATGGCGAAGCTGATGAATGTATTCTCAAGTAATAAGATTAATCCCCTGATCGGATCGGCGGGTGTCTCGGCGGTACCCATGGCAGCTCGGGTTTCTAACAAGGTAGGACTGGAAGCGGACCCCCACAATTTTCTGCTGATGCATGCAATGGGGCCAAATGTGGCCGGTGTGATCGGTTCTGCTGTAGCGGCGGGTGTACTGCTGCAGTTTGCAGGAGGCTAACTTTTTAGTGGGCAAATTGTATGGCTGACAAATTGTATTGCCGAATAGCAAGGCAGTAAAATAGCTCGCAGATTGCTATCTAAAACACTCAGGCAAGAATCAGGCTCTGACTAACAGCCTGATCCGAAAGAAGCGAATTTCAATCCCTGTCATCAGAAGCTCAGGGTTTAATAAACTTCAATGTCATGCGGTCACTTTCGCCTATCTCCAGCATTTCAGATTTCGATCCCCGGTTTATTAGCCGACCCACGAGTGATTCCCGCAGAGTCGGTGGCAGGGAATAAACACCGTCTCGGTAGTCCTTACTATCTTTGGAATTGGAATTGATTTCAGATTGAGCAATCAATTCAAAGCCGGCGCTTTTAGCCAAGGCAATTACATGGGATTGATTGACATAGCCATTTTCACCCTCAGGATCTTGAGGCACCGCTTCATTACCCCGGTGATCAACTATACCGAAAATCCCTCCTGGCTTTAGCATCTGATAGATTGCATCGTAATATTTCTGCGTAGGTTTTTCGTAGATCATGAATCCATGTGCCCGGAACACCAAGACCCGGTCGGCCATCGAGGCGGTTGGGGAATTAGGGAAGCCCGAGTCTTCACCTACAGCGATGTAGCTGCCATTCCCATCGATATAAGGCTGCAAGATACTGCGATACCAACCGCCTGGTCCGCCGGGCCAGATTTCCACCACCGTTAACTCTGGCCTAATGTCAAAAAAGTCGAGGGTCTGTAGCGGATGACGGTATTGATTTCTTGCCCGCTGATCCTCGGATCGACTCGGACTGTCTATTAACTGTTGTAGTCGTTGCAAGTTTTCCTGATTGAGAAAATTCTCTTGTGCAGAGCTAATATTCAAACAAGAAACGGCAAGGGCGAAAAGTACAAAATGGGAAGTTGCGCGAATAGACATGAGTGATTTCTCCATAGCGAATAGATCGTGCCAATGTGCACTAAAAGGGTAGTGGAATCAATTACCGACCCGATAAGCTGAATTTAACTTTCATGGCCGTGAAGAAATCCGGCATATTGTGACCACAGGCAGGAGAGAGCAGGACATAGCACTAGCCGCCTACCTCATCTTCGAAGAAATTCTGTTCCATGGTTTCTGCCGGGGCCTTAGAACAAGGCTTGCCTACCACTTTCGCGGGAACACCGACTACCGTTGTGTGAGCCGCCACATCGCTTAATACGACGCTGCCCGCGCCGATCTTGGCGCCAGTTCCAATTTCTATATTTCCCAAAACCTTGGCCCCAGTGGATATCAGAACACCGGAACGGATTTTGGGGTGTCTGTCACCTTGTTCATTGCCGGTGCCACCCAAGGTTACCTGTTGCAGAATGGAGACATTATCTTCAATGACCGAAGTTTCACCTATGACTATGCCGGTGGCATGGTCGAACATGATGCCTTTACCTATCTTGCAGGCGGGATGAATGTCTACTGCAAATACTTCGGAGTTTCTACTCTGAATAAACAGGGCTAGCTCTTTTCGATTATTGATCCACAAAAAATGCGCGAGGCGGTGCACTTGAATGGATTGAAAACCCTTAAGATACAAGATCACGGCAAGATGGGTGTTGACCGCTGCATCTCGCTCGAAGACTGCTTTAATATCGCAAGTTGCATGCTCTATTATTTCTGGTGACTCAGCAAAGGCATGGTCAAATAGTTCCCGCAGAGTTATCACGGGCATTACATCATCGGATAATTTATTCGCCAGGATAAAGCTGAGCGCAGACTGCAAGCTGCTATGGTTTAATACACAGGCATAGACATAACTTGCCAACAAAGGCTCCTTTTGAATAACTTCCTGTGCTTCTATCCTAAGTTGTTGCCAAAGCTGATTAGACATATCAATTTTCCAGAGAGAACGATAGATGCTGATTATAAAGACTCTTTCGATTGATACAACTGCAGATAGTAGTTGCCAAAAATATCACTCAGATACTGGTATCAATCGGTAAATAGGCGCTGGTGCAGGGATTGTTTCTGTGGTGCTGATTCGATATCCAGGATTGCGTCAAAAATGTGTTTTTCAGTGACAATTTGATCCCCCTTTTGGAAAGCTACCATCAGCGCTTTGTGTGCCAGGATATTAATTAGTCGCGGGACCCCTCGTGAACCCTTGAAGAGAAGATCGAGAGCATTCTCGGCGAACATCTGAGAACCGCTGTAACCTGCTTTGAAAAGCCGGTGTTCCACATAGGTCTCCACTTCCTGCCTATCCAATAAAGACAGTTTAAATGAAAAGGAGAGAGCATGTTTGAGTTCCGTAAGATCTGGTTGTTCGAGTAACTCGTCAAGCTCTGGCTGGCCGAACAATATGATCCGTAGCCGATTTCCATGTGTATCATCGATGCTTGTCAATAAGCGAATTGCCTCCAGCGTCTCCTGGGGTATTGCTTGCGCTTCATCGACGAAAAGAACGACTGTCTTGTCATCCCGGAAAAGGCTAAGAAGCTCTTTCGTTACAACTTTCAATAGCTCGTAATAGCTAATATTTGTTTCATGCTCAATGCCCAATTCTTCTGCCAGCGCGTGCATCATAGCTTCTTCACTCATTATAGGATGAGGAATGTAAGCGGTAATATAGCGATCTTTGTGAACTTCCAGTGCGTTAAGCAGTTTTCGGCACAACATGGTTTTTCCGGCCCCAGCCTCGCCGACAATTTTTGAGAAATTACTATCGTCCTGCAACGCGGCAATTACCAAATTAAATGCTGCCTGCTGGCTGGGAAGTTTTAGAAAATAATGGGTATCAGGTGCTAATGAAAATGGGTATTGAGCCAAGCCAAAATGCTGGATATACATATTTGACGCCTACAAAATATATGCTGGGTTAACTATAGGTCTGGTCATTGGCGGCATGAGTTTGGCTCACGTTGGCATGCAAAAGCTATTGAAATTTACTTCTGCATAGCATCACCGCTGGCTAGAATAAGCAACTTTTAAACCAAATTAAACCTAGCGCTAATGGTTTCACTAACTAATAGCCGCTTTCTTAAGTATGGCTTTGGTTTTTTCCAACTCAGAGTCTAAAGAGGCTCTGGTCTCCGCTTCGATAGCAGGATTAGAGAGGACGAAATAAGCAGTTCTAACGACCTCTCGCCAGCGGGGAATTTTTGGTAATTGCTCGATGCGTAAATATCGATCAAAAGTACGTGTTCTTAATCTGCCATCGTCGATGCTAACTGCCCATATATTACTTTCTTCAGCCAGTTCGATCTTCGATTTTTGAGTTGTCATTTCCCAGGTGAGCAAAGCTGATCGCATTAAAGTGACCAACTGTTGACGATATTCGCTTTCACTACCTGCCGAAGGTAGTTGTTCGTCCATGATGTTTACCAGTTCCTCAATGTTAGACAATTTATCCAGAAGGACAGGGTGCGCAGTAATTTCGACTGGCGTCATAACGCTGAGCCTTGCTCCGATTTTTCGAATATTTTGCTGCGCTTGCCCAAGGAAGCTGACCAGTTCGATGGTGTCTTTTATAGTAGTACTGTTTGATATTCTGTTTAGTGGTTCGGTATCTTCGAGAAATAAAACGCCGGTGCCCTGGTCGCTACCGAATAGCTTGAGCTTACTACTAAATGAAATTGTTCTGCTGGTAGATTTATTTGTGCTGTTGTAAGGAAAAACAATTTCAACATCAAGACTTAAGCTGGTTACATTGTGCTCAGTTCGGCTATTTGAGGAATCGGGCTCGTCCTCTCCATTCTCCCAGGCATCCAATGCGGCAATGATTTCACTATTGCTCTGTGCGCTTGAGAATAACGTGTGAATATTTTTGTCGAGAACCGAGTCGCGATCGGTGCCCAATAGTTCAGCGGCCCGCTGGTTTAAACTAAATACAATTCCGGGTAATTCGAAGGCGATAAACCCAGCCTCAATAGACTCCAGAACCTGTTGAAGACGGAAGCGTGAGCTTCGTAATTCGGTATCCGCTTTGGCATAAGATTCGATCTGGGATCTCATGTGTAAATTGTCTTCATGTATTCTATGTAACATGCTTAATCGAAGTTGGTTCTCAACCCGGGATTTAAGTTCTTCATTATGGAATGGCTTTGCGAGATAGTCATTCGCTCCGGTTTTAAAACCTTGAGTAAGATCTTCCAGATGGTTCTTGGCGGTCACCAAAATTATAGGCAGTTCAATCTGGCTGTATTTTTTCCTTAGTTTCTGACAGACTTCATAGCCGTTAAGGCCGGGCATCATCAGGTCGAGCAGTATCAGGTCGGGTTTTTGTTCTTCCACTGCGGACAAGGCATCCAGCCCATTCGAACATTTAACAATATTGTACTCCTTCAACTGTTGCCCCATTACAACACGATTGATTTCATCGTCATCTACAACAAGAATGGTAATTTCCTGCTCGCTGCGTAATACGGGAAACTCTGACCCCTTGTTGGCCTGCTCGAAATAATCCGCCCTGCGAATCATCTGCTTGTGAATACTAAGTGGCGCTATTGTTCGGGTCTGGTCGAGCGATACTTTTAGATCAAAGCTAAAAGTAGATCCAAGGTCTAGTTCGCTCTCGATCTTTAATTCGCTGTGGTGCATTTCCACCATTCTCTTTGCAAGTGGCAGACCAAGCCCCATGCCGCCTGAATTCATGTGCTGGGATGAAAGTTTTTCGAATGCCTTGAAAATGGTCCTGTGGTCTGTTTGGTGAATACCAATACCGGTGTCCCTGACTTTTATGCGGACATTATAGTCGGAAGTCAGCTCCGCTGAAATCACCACTTCCCCGGAATGGGTAAATTTAATCGCATTCGAAGTTAAATTTACCAGTATTTGTTGTAAGCGATCTTCATCGCCGGCGACTAGTGGCAGGTCAGGTTGCATTTCTACGCGTAGCTCCAGCTTTTTATCGCCGACTAGCGGTTTGCAAACAGCTATAACCAAAGTGGCGACGCTAGCAAGATCTACCGGACGGAATTTAATATATGCCGAGTTTTCTCTGGTATTGGAAAAGTCCAGTAAATCATTGACCAGCTTGGTGAGTCGGTGACCGCTTGTCTGAATGAGCTCCAAATTTTGCGTTATCAATCCGACATTCTGTTCACTCGAGCTGAATTCTGCAAGTGCCGCTTCTGCCAATCCATTAATTCCAAACAATGGGGTGCGTAATTCGTGGAATACATTTGCTAGCAAATCATCTTTCACTTGTTCTGATTTGACAAGATTGACGATGGCCTGGCGTTGAGCCTCTTCTTTTTCTTGCTTGATCTGATTGTACTGCGTGGCAAGGCTTAATGATAACAGCAGGGCTTGGGCGATCAGACTAACGTCGTATGCGTTGGTAGTGAATGTATTATCTGGAAATCCGGGCCATAACTGCAGCAACATCAAGTTAATGACCCCGCACATAAATACGCCCATCGCCGCCATGTGAATTGTGGCGGTTCGATTGCCGCGTCGAATCGCATCGATGTTATTGTAAAAAGCCGAGGGGATAGCGATTATCAGCAAGAAAATAAATGGATATTGAAAAATCTTTTCATTGGCGGGCAGGGTTAACAGCATCACCACTCCGAAGCTAAGCAGTAGTGCCTTGAGGATATTATCGAGCCTGGGATTGTATTCCCATATTCGTAATAAAGATCGCTGAAAAAGCAGGGCGGTTATTACCAATAGCGGATAGATGAGCCGTTCAGCCATATCTATATACCAGCTTCCTCTATACAACTCATTGAGCAGGTAGCGTAGATGTTTTGAATCGAGTACCAAAAACGCGGTTTGTGCACTTACCGCGATGACATAAAACAGGTAACTGTTTTCTCTTATCGAGATAAAGAGAAATAAATTATAGAAAACTAACGCCAGTAGGATGCCATACAGAAAACCATGGATAGTGTCCGCTTTCATCGATTGCTGGCGGAAGCCGTCTTCACTCCAGAGTGAAATCGGCAGGCGTAACGGTCGGGCACTTGTTATGCGCAGGTAGATCTGATTTCCGAATTCGGAATCGATGCTGAGCGCAAATCCACGATTGAGTGTCTTCAGTTCTCTCTCGCTCGTTTGAGTACCAAGGGTGTACCGGGAAAGCAGGCTGCCATCGTCACCGATTACAAAAAGTTCTATGCCACCTCTGACACGACCTGCGACCAGTTTAGGGGGGCCTAATTCAAGAATCTTGGTAGTATTTGCACCTGCTTCTGTCCAGTCGAGATTGAAGCGTAGCCAATAGGCTGAACTGGTGATTCCGAAATGTAAAATATCCCGATTATGGGGGATGAAATTAACCCCGAAGTTGGAGGCCAATACCTCTTCAATGGTTAGTGCTTCGGAGCTGTCTTCATAATATTCGAGAGCATCGGCGATGGAATGTTTTTCGCTATTCGGATCTACAACTACCCGCTGCGCATTCGCATAGCCTGCCGAAAGCATTGCCGTGCCTAACAACACGAATAAAAACAGGGACTTAATAGTCAATTCCTTATCCACAAATAAACACAAGTCGTGGCGGCTTGAGTCGCTATTTTCAGGCTTGTGAAATTTCTGATACTCTGTCTCTCCGGGCCGCTAAGCGCATTATGCGTCCGATTCTAGCGGTTCGTTGATGCCAGAACAATCAATGCCACTATAAAAGGAGGGTTAAATTGTCCGCGGCTGTATGGGCGTAGTTCCGCTCCCCGCTCGATTTCGCCGTATTGAAACTAGTTAAGCCGTTGCAATAAGACTATTATTAACTCACTGTAAACTGGATTGAGTAAGGCAAATGATAAGGTTGGGAACAGGCAATCTCCTAACAGCTGTATTGCTGTTGATACTGTTAAACAGCGGCAGCGTCTATAGTCAGGAAGTCGGTCAATATCAGCATTGGCTTGAACTCAGAGCGGCCGATCAGAGTTTTGCCGATCGTTCCGCTGAAATTGGCAGAAATTCCGCATTTCTTGAAATTCTAGGAGAGGATTCAATAGTATTTCGCCGTGAGAGGGGTGGTCCGGTAGACGCCCTGGAAATCTATTCTTCAGGATCAGATCAGCGTGAAATAAATTGGAAGGCCCACTATGTTGATGTGTCCAGAGATGGCGATTTGGGATTATCCGCTGGGCCACTGATCCTCATTAATCAAGAAGGCCAGGATGGTTTTGGACATCAGGTTTCGATATGGCGCAAAAAAGAGCTGCGTTGGGAATTGATGGTCGATATTGTGGTGCCGATCCCGGGTTTTCTGAGCCTTGAGGTAGAGCCAAATTTCGATGATACAAGACCGGTACTGGAGGAAACCGCAAACGCGGTCATGGCCATGGCGGAAGCCAATAATTTGCAACGATTGATCGACGCGGACGATCTTTTTGGCCGCTCAATCAACTTTCGAGGCGGTCAGCGCACACTGCTACGCTATGGTTTGGAGAACGCAAGAGTCTATCTGCCCGGTATGGCACCGGCGGTAGGAGCCGACTATGCCAGTTCGGTGTATGGCGCGTTTTTAGATAATCAATTGTCTACTACAAACGAAATTAGCCTCACTTATGCTGGAGGTTATCTTTCTACTTCCAAGGAAATGGGCTATACCTACGGCACCATGGCGACTACCGCTGATGAGTCAGAATTAGAGTCAGGGACACCCTTTAAGGCAAGTTATATGCGTTTATGGCGTCTTACGCCAAGTAATGAGTGGAAGGTTGCTGTCGAAGTTTTGAATCCATTCTAAGCGTCGTTTTTGCCGCGCTTAATTCGCAACAAATATTTTGCGCCTCCCATAACCAAGCAAAATGCCTTGCTGGTTTTCAATTTCAATAGAGAGATTGTGAGATCCATTCGATAAAGTTTTTGTGTCGAGGGAATAGTCAAAGCCCAGTTTGGGCGAGTTTGGGTCGCCCAGGACTTGCATAACTTCCACTACATCCGCACGGTTTGAACCGTAGTTGATTCTATTCATTCGCTTGCCGTCTATCAGTAAATAAACCGCTTCGACACCGATGTCTTCATTGTAGGCCCATCCCGATATAATGGCTTCTCCATTCAATTCATCACCTGCCAGAGGTTGATCGATCCAGGCCTGAGCAGGGAAAGGGCAGGGGCTTGATCGATACTGGGGCTTATCTGAATTGTCTATTAGCGAATTGGCTTTATAGAAGCTAAATGTTTTGTCGCCGTTAAATAAGGCAAGTTCGCCGAGGTATTGCATTTGATCGACGCGCCGGCAGACATTGAACATCATAGAGTGCTTGTCAGGTATCGTGAGTGCGCTGTCTTCGGTAATGAACAACAATGGTCTTCCGGTAGCATTGCCCAGGCCCGATTCTTCGCGCTGCCACAATCGATATTGAGCGATCCGGCCATCGCGAATAGCCTTGTCATTATCCATCGTGAAGCCCTCGGTAGACAGCCCGGCGAATTCTACTTGAGCGGCAGTGTAGTAATTATCGGTCAGGACTATAGGCAAGTCTCCCTTGAACTCCTGTTGCAAAAGATTTTCTGTATACTGGGAAAACTGCTTCCAGCCAGCCATCTTGTTCGAGAGCATTCCGCTACCCAGTAGTGGTTGCAACTGAGACTGGAACGCCTGAGATCCAACACCTACAAAAGCCACCAATGTTCCCAGAAAGCCGATAGCTGGAATGCTCAGCACAATAGACCGTGCCGCCCGAGGGCTCCAATGTCTGCATGCAGACTCAAAAACTATGCGGATGCTTGATGGTACAAATACCAGAAGAGGAAAATATCCAGACAAGGGCCAGTGGATTGATGTACTGGTAGCATCGGTCCAGGGGGCAAGCAGCAGATAAACCAATAAATTGAGCAAGGCAAAGCTGAGCAATAAGGCGGCAGCTCGATCTCCTGTTCTTGCTCTTCGGTAAAGGAGGTAAATAGTGTAAGCAAAAATGGCATACAGAGGCGGTGTGACCAGGCCGGCTTGTTTGAAACTATGTAACAGTCCCGAGGGCTGGAATACCCAGGGGTGGCGATCAACAAAATAAAAACTGGCGCTGCTTAGTTGATGGCTTAAATTGAACCAGACTATGGGTATCAGACCAAGCGATGCAACGCCCATGGCGAACCACAGCCGCGGATTTCGCCACTGCTTTTGTTCCGGCTTAAACAGTAGCAAAAAGACAAGAGCGGCCGCAGGGTATAGAAAGAATCGATAGTGTGTACTTAAGCCTAGAGCAACAACCAGACCTGTTGCGCTCCAGTGTCCTAAGTTATTAGTGCGCAAAGCGCGTTCAAAAAAACCGATTGCGAGCAATCCGAAGAACAGCAAGGGTACATCCGGCACTGCCAGTAATCCCAGGAAGCCGGCGAGTGGCAGGCACAAAGTTAAGGCGGCGGATTCAATGGCTTGTTCCCTGTCTGTGATTGGCCTGGCGAGCCAATATACAAGCAAGGGCAGGCTGCTTCCGAGCAGGATAAACAAGAACCGAGCGGCGAGCGTATTTCCGGGTTCAATGGCGGAGCCCAGTCCAATAAGCAGCGCCGTCATAAAGGGCAGGTCGCTATAGGCGATAGCCGGGTGTGAGGATGCCTGCCAATAGAACACTTCATCACTGTATAGATCTAAAACGGAAGCGAGAAAGAGTTTGCTGAGCAGGATCAGGAAAAATCCTGCGCAGAATAATTTAAATGCAGGTGAGCTTGCCCCCCGCGGATAGTTTTCCTGCAATGCAGCGCTCCTGCTTGGTCAGAGGGTTCTTATAGCTGAACTGTCTTTAGGTCTGAACTGTCTTTAGATATTAACTGTCTTTAGATATTAACTGTCTTTAGATATTAACTACCTTTAGATATTAACTACAGGTATCAGGTTTTTCGGAACCATTCTGCTTGAGAGCCTTTTTAAATTCAGGATAAATACCAGTAGCATGGAAAGCATAGCAATTATCCAGATTGAGGAGAATAAGGGGTTTACTGAAAAAGTGCCAATTTGATAGATGACAGTGGCCGTTATATACGCCAGAGAAGTACTCCAGGCAAAAACCAATAATGTCCAGTGCCAGCCTGCTTCTTTGTTTATGGTGCCCAATACGGCAACACAGGGAGCGTAGAGCAAGATGAAAACCAGATAGCAAAATGCGGCAAACGGACCGGCAAACAACGATGCCATATTGCCTAGAGTGCTGGTTTCGATGTCTTGATCGTCCGCTACCGCTTCCAGGTCACTCACGTCACCGATAGAAATGCCGAGCGGATCCGTTAAGGACTCACTAAGGGCCAATAGCTCAGTAGCAATCGAAGCGAAGGCCTCTCCCGCCGCCGCGAATATGTCCGGCGCGGATCCATCGTCGAGTTCATTGCCTGATTCACTGTACAAAGCGTCAAGCGTTCCGACGATGGCCTCTTTCGCAAACATTCCTGTGAACAAGCCGACGGTAGCGGGCCAGTTGTCTTCTTCAATGCCCAAGGGAGCAAATGCGGGAGTGATAGATTTTCCGATGACACTAAGAATTGAGTCTTTGGAATCTTCATTTCCAAATGAACCATCGGTACCAAAGGAATTCAGAAAGCTTAAAACAATAACCACGGTAACAATCGTCTTGCCGGCTCTGAAGATAAATGATTTCAATCGAAACCAGGTTGTTAACAATATATTGCGGGCTATGGGTATGTGGTATGCCGGCATCTCCTGGAAAGAAGGGGTAATTTCATTGGTGAAGAGTTGCTTGCGGAATATCCAGCCGGTAAAAATCGCGAGTGCAATACCCAACAGGTACAGTGCAAAAACGATGTTTTGGCCGTTCTGCTGGAAAAAAGCCGCAGCAAACAAGGCGTAAACTGTTAGCCGTGCGCCACAACTCATAAACGGTGCCATCGCAATAGTCATCAACCTGTCGCTGTCACGGCCCAGGCTGCGCGCCGCCATTACGGCCGGAACATTGCAACCGAAGCCGACTATCAAAGGCACAAAAGCATTTCCTGGCAGCCCAATTCCGCTCATCAATCTGTCGATCACGAAGGCGGCACGGGACATATAGCCGGAATCCTCTAGCAGGGAAAGGCAGAGGTATAGAAATCCAATCACCGGTATAAATGTTGCTACCAGAGTTATTCCTCCACCAATGCCCTGGGCCACAAGTGTGATTATGACCGGATAAGCGGAGATCTGTTGTAATAGCCAGGTAGTACCATCGACTAGTATGGCGGAGAACAGGATATCGAAAAAATCGATGAAAACGGCACCGAGGTTTATCGCAATCGTGAACATCATGTAAATCATCAAAAGGAAAAAGGGTATGCCAAGCCAGCGATTGATTAGCACGCTATCTATTCGCTCTGACAAGCTATGGTGGTGGGGTGAAAGCTCAATAACGCCATTAAGCAATTGGCGAGAGTGGTGATAGCGCTGAAGAATCTTGTCTTCTGCAGCAACAAGCGGTTGCGGTTGGGGTATCTTCCCGGGGACTGGATTCGGATTGGTGATTACCGATTGCAAGCAGCTGAGCAATTCATCGATGCCCTGTTTCCTCGAGGCCACCATCTCCACAACCGGCAACTGTAACTTTTCTGCCAGTACGTGGGGTGTGACGGTGATGCCTTGCTGTGCAGCGACATCCACCATATTCATCACCACAATCATGGCTACCCCTCTCTCCATCAACTGCTGGGAGAGGACCAGGCTGCGCTCCAGATTTGTGGCATCAACGATATTAATGATCAGAGTGATATCGCCTTGCTCAAGAAAGTCCTGTGCAATCTTCTCATCGATTCCCTGAAAGTCTTGCTCTAGAGAATAAATACCCGGTAGGTCCACAAGTTCTATGGAATTTTCGAACAATTGGAAATAGCCGAACTTCTTCTCGACGGTAACGCCGGGCCAGTTGCCGACTTTTTGATTGGCGCCAGTCAGGGCATTGAACAGCGTTGTTTTGCCACAGTTTGGATTGCCGATGAGTGCGATTTTTTGCATGAATTTACTGAATATCTACAGAAATAATTTGGGCTTCTGATTTGCGAATGCTAATAAAGCATCCACCTATCTTGATTTGCATGGGATCTCCCAGAGGAGCGAAGCGTAGCAATTCCAGCACAGAGCCGGGGATAATCCCCAGAGAATAGAGACGACTCTTCAATTCTGCCGGTTCCGAGGCTATATCCAATACGACACAACGATCGCCCCGGTGGGCATTAGATAAGGTGGTTTGTTCCATGATAGACCTGGTTATTCCCGTAAAATCAATTAGTTAAATTTTTCTCTGGCTGTCTGACGGTGACTGGCAGGGTCTCTAAAATAACAGATCTAAATACAGTTGACAATCATTCTCATTATCATTTAAAGTAGTCCCTACACTGAGGACAGACCATGTACGTATGCATTTGCAGGCAAATAACGGATAATCAAATTCGCGACCTTTGTCGTGATGGGGCCAGTAATATGAGCGAACTTCGGGCTAAACTCGGTGTTGCTAGCGAATGTGGCAAATGCGGCAAGCTGGCACAGAGCATTGTTAAAGAATTTAACAAGACAGCGGGTTTTGTTAGCGCTGTTTAACTTGAGCCTGTCTCCCAGGCTCTTTTCGGTTTAGTTCGTTCAATCCATAAACACTTTCTTATTAGCTCGATAGTTCCCTTTGCACAAATGTGAATGGGATTGCTTATCATTTACTTTTATCATTTATATCAATAGCTTACAGATCGCCATCCTTGACATTCTGGATTCAAAAAGGGATGCTTGCGGATCCAAGCGAAGAGGAATTACACAATGAAAGCAGACGCCGCTGTGCTTAAGCATTTGAACAAAGCCCTAGCCAATGAGCTAATAGCAATAAACCAGTACTTTCTTCATTCCCGTATGTATCAGGACTGGGGATTAAACAAATTGGCGGAGAAAGAACAGGAAGAATCAATTGATGAGATGAAACATGCTGATCAGCTAATTCAACGAATATTGTTCCTGGAAGGTCTGCCCAATTTGCAAAATCTTGGAAAGTTGATGATTGGTGAAGACACCCGCGAAATGCTTGATTGTGATCTCAAGCTTGAATTAATAGCCTGTCCCGATCTGAAAGCGGGGATTGTTTACTGTGAATCAGTGAGCGACTTTGCCAGTAGAGACTTGCTAAGCGAGATTCTTCGGAGTGAAGAACAGCATATTGACTGGCTGGAGGCGCAACTCGGCCTAATCGAAAAAATTGGTTTGGAAAACTACCAGCAATCGATGATTTGATCTGGAGATCTATTTTAGACAAGCACGGCAATACCGATAGCTCTGTCAAGAGTGCTTGTTGCTGACCGTTGTCGATCGAGATTCAAATTCCCTCCCAATCTGACGATAAATAGTATAGCCCCCTAAGGCAGTAACAACTGTCACTAATAATATTACTATTCTATGTATGCATGCATTGATTTAGGATCTAACAGCTTTCATTTGTTGATCGGCGAATGGCTTGATGGACGAATCGAAATAATCGAACGCTGCAGTGAAAAAGTACAGTTAGGGGAATCTGTTCATGCTACCGGGAAAATCTCAGCTGTAGCCTTTCAGCGGGGGATTTTGTGTCTACAGAAATTCAAATCTCTGATGGATCAATATCCGTTGCAGAGATACTGGGCTTTGGGTACGAATACCTTTCGCGTCACAGATAACGCCGATGAATTTATTCTGTCCGCGAAGGAAGTTGGCATTGATATTTCAATTATCAGCGGCGTACAAGAGGCAGTATTAATCTATGCCGGGGTTATTACTGCGCTTTCCGTTCAAGAGGCACACCGTCTTATTATTGATATTGGCGGAGGCAGTACCGAAATAATTGTTGGCAAGCAGCATACGCGGTTGTTAACAGAAAGTATGGCAATTGGTAGTGTGGCGTGGCGAGATCAATTTTTTGCTAATAGTATCACCGACAAAATACAACTAGAGCGGCAATTGGATGCTGCTGTTGTAGCCGCAAGACAGGTTTTTTCTCGAGTAGCGCCGGGAGTGAGTAAGGCTGGCTGGACTGAAGCCTATGCCTCCTCCGGAACGGTAAAAATGTTGGCGTCTATTTGTGCCGCACATGGATACACTCAAGGGAAGATCGAATTGCAGGCTTTACAGCAACTGAAAGAAAAAATATTGTCAAATATAGCAAACGGCACGGAGTTACCAGGCTTAAAAGAGCGCAGAAGAGATTTGTTATTGGCGGGTTGGTGCGTGCTAGTAGGATTGATGGAGACTTATAGTATAGAAAGTATCAATTTTAGTGCTACAGCCTTGCGTGAGGGTATGTTGGATTTTATGGTGAAGAATAAAAAAACCATAGGAGCCATGGAAACGAGCGGTTTACCTGCGGTCAGCTACACGAAAACCTGAAGAGAGAAAAGAAAATCAGAAGTTAAGCTAATTTTTTAAGCAATTTTGTCTGTATGCATACCTGTTCTTTCTGATCAGCATCCCTCTCTCTCACAATATATTCTCCGTTTGCTAATAATTCCCAACTCTGAACTCTATCATCCAGATAAAGCTCTAGATCGCGCTTAATCCGATTAGCATGCTTTTTCTTAAGAATAGGGAAGGAGACTTCAATTCGGTTAGATAGATTGCGTTCCATCCAATCAGCGCTGGAGCAATATAACTGGGGAATGGAGTTCTCGAAATAGTAGGCTCGCGAATGTTCCAGAAAGCGTCCCACTATTGATACTACCCGAATGTTTTCACTAACACCGGGCATACCTGGTTTTAAGCAGCAGATTCCACGTACGATCAAGTCGATCTGCACGCCAGATATAGAGGCGGCATAAAGTGCCTTGATTACCGCCGGGTCTGTTAAAGCATTTAGTTTAGCTATTATACGCGCCGGCTGTCCGCTAGCGGCCGCTTGCTGCTCTTGCCCAATCATTTTAAGCAAAGACTTTCTCAAATTAAACGGAGCGTGGATCAGCAGCTTTGGATGAATCTTTTTTCCCATCCCGGTAATTTGCTGAAATACCTTATGCACATCGGCGCAGAGAGTTTCATCAGCAGTCATCAGACTGTAATCGGTGTACAGCAAAGAGTTTTTAAGATGATAGTTTCCGGTGCCGAGATGAACATAGCGTTTTAGTGTGTTGCCGACGCGCCTCACGAATAACAGCATCTTGGCGTGGGTTTTATAGCCCATGACACCGTATACAACTACCGCGCCTGCTTCCTGCAATACGCTGGCAAAATTTATATTTTCAGCCTCATCGAAACGCGCTCGTAGCTCGATCACTACGGTTACTTCCTTACCATTACGCGCCGCCTCCGCCAAGGCGGCTACCAACTCTGAAGATTCATTGGTTCGGTAAAGCGTCTGTTTAATCGAAACCACAGTCGGGTCTTTAGCGGCTTGTCTGACCCAATCGATAACAGGGAGGAAGGATTGAAAAGGATGGAGCAGTAACTGATCTTCTTTATCAACGGCTGAAAAAATACAGACATTTTCATCCAGCGCAGATGGTGTGCAGGGGGAAAATTTTGGAAAGCGAAGGTCTGGGCGATCAAGTATATCGGTTAATGCCATAAGGCGCTGCAAATTTACTGGTCCATCGAGAGTAAAAAGTTCATCGGTGGTCAAATTGAATCGATCGAGTAAGAAGCTGGTGAGCGCTTCCGGACAATTGATGCCTACTTCCAGTTTTGTGGCCGCGCCGAAGCGCCGACTGTGGAGTTGACCCTGTAAGGCGATTGCATAGTCTTCTTCCTCAACATTTGACATTTCCAGATCGGAATTTCGGGTGACCCGAAATTGATGACATTCTGTCACTGTCATGCCGGGAAAAAAATCATCCATATAGGCGTGAATGATTGATGAAAGGGAAATGAAACTGTCGCCGTTGGGTATGATTTCGCTCGGTGCTTTAATCAATCGCGGAAGAGATCTCGGTGCAGGGACGATCGCTAAACCGCTGTCTCGACCAAAAGCATCCTTGCCATCGAGAGACAGGATAAAATTCAGGCTCTTATTAACAAGACGCGGAAAAGGGTGGGCAGGATCCAGCCCCAGAGGACTAACCACTGGCAGGATTTCATTGTCAAAGTAATTTCTGGTCCATGCCTTAAGTTTCTCTGTCCATTCGTGACGTGGTAGAAAATGAATGTCTTCTCTGGCGAGACTGGGGAGTAAGTCTTCGTTCAATATCCGGTATTGTTCGTTCAGTGCGGCGCGTACCTGTTGATGAATATTTTTTAAAATTTGTTCCGGATATTGGCCATCGGGGCCTGGCCGCTGACGACCGAAATCCAGTTGTTTTTTCAGGCCTGAGATGCGAATTTCATAGAATTCATCAAGATTAGAGCTGAAAATCAGCAGGAACATCAGGCGTTCTAACAGGGGGTGTCGGCTATTTCTCGCCTGGCTTAATACCCGAAGATTGAATTTGAAATAACTAAGTTCGCGGTTCTCGTAGTAGTTGCTGTTGGCAAAATCTATCTCTGCTGGTTCTATTTCCTTCCTTGTGCGAGCCGGGCTCTGCGTGGCATCACGCGGATGAGAATTATCGACCACTAAATCGAGCGGATTAGGGCTTGTCTGTTTCGACATGGTCACTTTCCTGCTTGTTTTGTTTACCGCCCATGCTATTCGCCGGGAGCAATACCCGGTTTAAATTAGCAGTGGGGTCGATGATGCTAGCACAATTTGACTGGTTCCACGAAGGTCTAATGTGGCGCTGAGCAGCCATCCCTATCACTAACTGGCATGGAGGTGCCGATTTATCGAAGTTTCTGTCCCATGGCTGGCGCGGTAATGAGGCGATGGGGTTTTCAGCGAAACCGCTGAGTGCGATGGATTAGACGTAATCACCGGCACAGGGACTACAGACAGGGACTACAGACAGGAACTACAGACAGGAACTACAGATTGACGGATTATTGATGTTAAAGCCTGCAAGAGGCCGATAAAGTCTTTATAATCCCCTCAGTTTTTACCGATGAACCTGTTTTTCAAAACCATGGATTTAATTATGCGAATTAGTGCAACGTTGGCATCAATGCTGGCCCTTTCTGTTGGTCTGAACTCTCAATCAATATTGGCTGATGCGGGTCAATTTTACCTGGCCCCAGGTGCGCAATGGCTGGAGCTCGACAGTGTTGATCTGGATAATGACAGCGGGCTTTTCTTCGGTCTAGGCTATGATTTTACCGATCGCCTAAGTGCTGAACTGAGTACATTCGATTTGGAAACGGCTACCCCGACGGGTGTAAATATCGATTTGGACCACTACAAACTGGATTTACTGTATGACCTGAACAGGCGCATCGGTGCCCTCAATACGTTCGTCGTCTCCGGTTTTGGTAATACGGATTTTCAGGGTGAAAACGATACCTTGTGGGATTTAGGTGTCGGTTTTGAAGTTAAGCTGTCGGCGAATCTGAGTTGGCGTACGGCAGTCAGGACCTTCAATTATCTCGGCAGGGATCATGAAGACAGCGATGCGGGGGTGGATAGCGCCCTGGTATATCGTTTCGGTGGTGGCGGCAGTACGCGTTCTTCAGCGTCGCGTCAATCTCAATCTCAATCTCAATCTCAACCTCAACCGCGTAACGAGGTAGTGGCTACCCCAGCCGATGCTGATCGTGATGGCGTTCCCGATAGCCGCGACAATTGCCCCGAAACGCCAAGAAGCTATGCGGTAGATGCTGACGGTTGTCCTATTCCAGTAGAGGAAGTGGCGCGAGTGGAATTATTGGTGAATTTTGATTTTGATCGTTCGCAAGTGAAGCCGGAGTATTTTTCAGAAATCGAAGAAGTTGCAAATTTCATGCAGCAGCATCCTGACATAATTGTTGAGTTGGAAGGCCACACGGATAGTCGCGGTACTGAAGAGTACAATCGTGGTTTAGCTGATCGTAGAGTTAGCGCAGTTCGTCAGGTGCTGATCGATCGTTTCAGGATTCAGGCAAGTCGTGTTTCTACTATAGGGATCGGTGAATCACAGCCTGTCGCAAGTAATGACACCGAAGCAGGACGGGCGCAAAACCGTCGCGTCATAACGGTCATTATCAAGACCTTGCAAAATTATAAGCCACGATAGCCATGCGCAGGACTACTGGTTAAGTACGGTTCACCGCTATTGTTGTTTACTTACTGTCGGGGCATCCACAATTTCCAAGTTATTCAAACATGGGGGCGTGCCTGATATAGCCGATCCCCAATTTACCTGGGCCTCTCCTGCAGGCTCAGGATTACTTCCAGATAAGCACTGGAAACAATGGCTGTTCGATCCAGGCTCTCTTACTCAGTTATTGATCAGGAAGAGCGACAATCGCTTCAAGGTAGAGCTTGTTGCTGAAGAATGGATTGAGATTGAGCGGGCTGATCTGCGCTCTCAATTTGGCCCGGTGTCCCAGACGCATCGGTTTTGGTCGCGTAAAGTAATATTGATGGGTAATAACAGGCCGTGGGTAATGGCGCATACCCTCGTGCCAGAGCACAGTCTCTTTAGTCCGCTCAAACAGGTGCTCGAATTGAACACGAAGCCGCTCGGCGAGTATCTTTTCAGTCATCCGGATCTGATCAGAACCGGAATGGATATTACTTCTTATGGTGTGAATTGCTGGGCGCGGCGTAGCTTGTTCTTCCTGTTCTGCAAACCGGTAATGGTTGCGGAATTTTTTTTGCCAGCACTGCTTGAAGATTAAACTTTGTAATTCCAGGCTTAATAATTCGTAATTGTTGAAAACCAACCTATACTACATTTAGATAGGTGCTGTCTGTAATCGCGCTCGCCAGTTACACGGCTCATCGGAGCGCACTGGTAATGGAATGAAGACGCTCGCGAGTACAGGGAAAAGCAGATTATTTAAAACAGCTTCGGTAACAGAAAAATCAAGAATCGGGTCAGGAAAGGAGTCCAGCCGTGAACAGTCAATCGGATGCAGATGCCAGTCTGGATGCCACCCGGCTGTACCTAAAAGAAATCGGTCGCGCTCCACTGCTAAGTGCCGAAGAGGAAATTTATTTCTCCCGTCGCGCACTGAATGGAGACGAAAGCAGTCGCAGACGCATGATTGAAAGCAATCTCCGTTTGGTGGTAAAAATTTCTCGCCGATACCTTAATAGAGGTCTTTCTCTATTGGATTTGATCGAAGAGGGAAATCTGGGTCTTATTCACGCCGTTGAAAAATTTGACCCGGAGAAGGGATTTCGTTTCTCTACCTATGCTACCTGGTGGATACGTCAAAACATAGAACGCGGCCTGATGAATCAAACGCGGACCATTCGCTTACCTGTACATGTTGTCAAACAATTAAATGCTTATCTGCGGGTGGAACGGGAGCTTGTTAGAAGCACTGGTCAAGATGTGTCGAGCGCAGACATTGCGGCCGTGACGAATACGCCGGTTAAGGATGTGGAGCTATTGATGCAGTTGAATGAGAAGCCAACTTCGGCCGACGCGCCGGTTTCAACGGATTCTGAAAAAACAATCATAGACACCCTGACCACCGACGCGGTGCATAATCCTGGAGAAAGGTTTCAGTCTTCGGAAATAGAAACTTGTTTAAGAGGCTGGTTACAACAACTTCCTGCGAAACAGAGAGAAATATTGTGCCGCCGCTTCGGCCTTGCTGGATACGACGCCGATACTCTGGAAAATGTAGGCAAGGAGATTGGCCTTACCCGAGAGCGAGTCCGGCAAATTCAAATTGAGGCGCTTAAACAGTTAAAATTACTCATTCGCAGGGAGGGTTTGGGCGAGGAACTACTCTGCGCCGCGATCTAGATCAGCGCACACCCGGCTCCATGCGGCATAAACCGCCAAAATTTGCTGAGCACAGTCAGCAGTTACTGCGGGAATTTGGCTTCGCCGAAGAAGAAATCCAGGGCCTTCTGGATTCCAAAGCAGTATTGGAGCAACGGCAGCAGTAAGCTTTAGGGCTGAAAGCACCCTGTAATACCTACTTTTATTCAAATAAATCAATTGCTTACAGGCAAGAAATTTATTTGCTTGTGATTTACTGATATGGTGTTATAGTGACGTACAACACTATATGAGTGGGAGCTCGATACGTGGAAGTCAACTGGAACAACAAAGATCCAATCTATCTTCAGCTCAAAGAGCGGTTGGTAGAGCTGATTTTGGATGGTGTACTCAACGAGGGCGATGCTCTGCCATCGGTACGTCATATTTCCAGTGAGCAACGTATCAACCCGATTACGGTTTCCAAGGCATTTCAGATTTTAGTGGATGAAGAAATAGTTGAAAAAAAACGGGGGATTGGAATGTATGTGCTTAACGGAGCGAAAGACAAGTTATCAAGACAGGAAAAAGCCAAATTTCTTGAGCAGGAATGGCCTCAAATTGCAGCACGGATTGAAAGGCTGGGCCTGGAGGTCGATGAACTGCTTGGTCGCAAAAAGAATTGACAGGAATAGAAGATTTCTGGGGATAGGCAATGACTAATATTGTTGAAGCGAGGGCGCTGGAAAAGTCTTATGGCAACTTTAAGGCATTGGATGGCGTGGACTTAACCATTGCCACCGGTGCAATTAGTGGGCTAATTGGACCCAATGGTGCGGGCAAGACGACCACGCTTAAATCACTGATTGGTCTCTGTGATGTAGAAGGTGAGCTAATGGTAGCCGGCCGCGACCCAAGAGTTGCACGTCACAAGCTGATGGAAGATGTCTGTTTTATAGCAGACGTTGGAATCTTGCCGAAGTGGCTTAATGTCTCTCAGGTCATAGATTATGTGGACGCTGTACATCCTCGATTCGATCGCAGAAAAGCTGAAAAGTTTTTAAGTACAACGGAAATCCCGAAAAACAAGCGAATTAAAAATCTCTCCAAGGGAATGGTGACTCAACTTCATCTGGCCTTGGTGATGTCGATTGAAGTGCAGCTGTTAGTGCTGGATGAGCCAACATTAGGCCTGGATATAATTTATCGGAAGGAGTTTTATGATCGACTGCTTAATGATTTCTATGATGGCAATCGCACAATCATCATCAGCACTCATCAGGTGGAGGAAATCGAAACATTGTTGTCTCATTTGATCTTCATTAATAAGGGAAAAATTGTACTCGATACACTGATGACCGACCTTGAGAATACTTACACCGAAGTATTTGTAGCCGCAGACAAATTTCAGCAAGCCGATGCATTGAACCCAATTCATATTCGTGAATTATTGGGCAAGAAATCTTATACTTTCGAAGCTGTAGCCAGAGCTCAATTGGAAACTCTGGGTGAGCTACATACACCGAGTGTTGCTGATTTGTTCGTGGCCAAGATGAAGGAAGACCGACATGGATAAATTCGCCGCTATTCAATTTTATGCCCTGCTAAAGCGGGAAATTCTGGAGCATCGAAATTTGTTTATCGGGGCGCCAGCGGTACTGGCTCTGTTGATACTGGTCGCTTCGATTTGGGTGGCGTCTCAATTGGATCAAGCTGAAATCGTTAGCGGGATGGAATACCTCGCTGTGTTATTCGACGGTCTTTCCCCCTTTGATATGGCGCCTTTCTTCATGATTGTATCGGTGCCATTCATAATGACTTTGTATGTCTGCTGTCTTATCTATCTGGTAAACACGCTATTTCAAGAGAGAAAAGACATGAGTGTATTATTTTGGCAATCCATGCCGGTGTCTAATTTTAAAACAGTGTTATTGAAAATAGTTACCGTTGTAGTTGTAGCGCCAATATTCTATATCGCGATAATTTTTGCATTGTACCTGGTGGGGATGATCTGGCTGACAGTATTGGGCCTTACCAATGACGTCGATCTGGTAGGCATTGGCTGGATGTTTCTGGCGGCAGTTGCTAGCCTGTTTTTGATTTACTTTTCCGCGGTTATAGCCTCACTTTGGCTATTTCCAACCGTGGGATGGCTTCTCCTGTTCTCCGCGTTTGCAAGAAAGACGCCGTTGCTCTGGGCTGGAGGTGTGTTTATTCTGCTTGGATTTTTGGAGTCTTTTATATTTGGTAGTGAATACCTGGCAAATTGGGCGCAGAGCCGGTCAACAAACCTGAATCAATATCTGATTTTTGATTTTAGTAATGTAGTAGACAAGCTGTTTAACTACGATATGTTGTTTGGAATTGTCTTAGGGTCCATTCTGGTGACTGGCGCCGTCTATATGCGCCGATTTACAGATTAGTAAGCTGCTCGGGAGCGCGGAAATGAAAAATTTCATACTTAAAAATCGATTTACGCTTTTATTGACTGCGC
>JABMOK010000199.1 GCA_013204155.1 Pseudohongiella sp.
GGGAACGGCCGATGAAAAATTTGCCGCCTTGCAAGACGCCGGCGTCAAGACTGTAAGAAGCCTGGCTGAAATTGGCAGTGGGCTGAGTGAGATAACCGGCTGGTAGCATTTTATCGGCCTTTTTTCTACATTTTTTTTGCTCTTTATTTTTCGTCAATTGTCTATCGCGTTAACGAAACTTTTATAACTTAAAAGGTTCTAAAGGCGCGATAGAGTGTGATAGTCTTATTCGAAATTCTAGCTTAACAGGCTGAATTTAAGGGACTAAATAGCTAGCACTTAGCATAGTCGATGTATTGGTTACGAAGCGTCTCAAACCTCTTCGGTTTGAGTAGATTGGTAACCAATGGGCGACTTCGTTTCAGGGAAAGCTGTCGGTCACGAGAGATTAGAAAAATCACGGAAATCTCGGACAGTTTATTTAGGTACTAAAAAATTTAGGTGCCAGGATAAAAACAATAATTTGTCGTGTCTAATTAACAGTGCAAATTGATTAATTGGATTTGATTATTCAACAAGAAAATAGGATGGAACATGAAAAACCGTCGAATTACTAATATGAGCATGACTGCTCTGGCATTACTCATGAGCGGTATCATGGGTACGGCTCAAGCCGCAGAAATACTCGTAGACAGCAGCATTCTTGACAGGGCGATGGATGTTATCGGTAGCAGAAACACCGAAGTGGCCAAGGTCCAGGAAGATATCAACCGACTTGCCAATTCAGCAAGTTCGACGTTTGAAGAATTCAAACGTCAAAATGATGCCCTGGAAGCGTTGCTGGTGCTCAACGCAGGATTACGCAGATCCGTCTCTATTCAGAATGAGTACATTATTACACTCGATGAATCCATCGCCGGAGTCGAAATCGTCACTCGGGAAATTCCGCTGCTAATGGAAAAAATGCTTTCCAGCATCGAGCAATTCATCGCCCTGGACTACCCGTTTCAGGTAGAACAGCGCGCAAACCGAATTCAATTCGCCCGCGCGGCAATCGAGAATCCGGACGTTTCCATCGCTGAAAAATTCCGTCAAGTTCTTGTTATGTACCAGGTAGAGGCCGCGTTTGGTCGTACCAACGATACCTACTCAACGACCATTGAGATCAATGGCGCGGAGCGGGACGTCAATATGGTTCGAGTCGGTCGCGTAGCGCTGATGTATCAGACTACAGACAGACAAATTACCGGCGCCTGGGACAATAACGCCAGACAATGGGTTGAGCTGGATGCCGGCCAATATCGAACCGAATTTCAAACCGCCCTTCGCGTAGCATCGAATTTGGCTGCACCCGATATTATTGATTTGCCAGTATTGGCTCCGGAGTTAGCACAGTGAAAAAGATTATAAAAATAAGCCTATTGTCTATCTCGGTCCTGCTGTCAGCAGCGACAACACAAGTCTTCGCGCAAGACGCCAGTTCGCTGTCCAGCCTGCTGGATCTGGTTGAAGAGGATCGGGTTGCCGAATCCGCCGAGTATCGCCAGCGTCTGCAACAGTTTGAGCAGAACGCCAGTCAGCAACAGCAAATTCTCGATACTACCAATGAGCGTATCGTTGAGCAGGAGCAACTACAGAGTCAGCTCAGCGATGAATTCGAAGCCAATGAAATTATTATGGCTGACAAGCGGGAAATCCTGCGTGATCGTCGCGGTGATTTGAACGAATTATTCGGTACCCTGCAGGGTGTTGCCGGCGACTTTTTAAGTAATTTCGAAAATTCACTAATCAGCGCTCAGTACCCAGGCCGATCCGAAACCATCGAAGCCTTTATTGAAAAGGCGGGAAGCACAATCAATCAATTAGATATTGGTGAGATCGAGCGCTTCTGGTTTTTCATGCAACAGGAATTAGTTGAGTCCGCACGGGTGGTTAGCTACAACGCTGACATCTCCTTGCCAACTGGCGAAATTGCCAATAGAAGTGTCACTCGAGTGGGCCTGTACAATGCTGTTTCAGAAGGCGAGTATCTGAGCTACAGCGGTGATATAGGCCATTTGCAAGTGCTGCCCCGGCAACCGGATAGCGGAAAGCTTTCCGCGGCAAGTGATCTTGAAGCAGCATCTTCGGGTTTTACCAAGTTCGGTATCGATCCTACCGGCGGCGTGGGTGGTCAGGTAATGGCCAACCTGGTTAACTTTCCCTCAGTTGAAGAACAGGTCAGAAATAACTCGGGTACCATCGGCTTTATTATTATTGGTGTCGGTATCGTAGGAATCGTGCTTGGATTCTTTAGACTGCTGATCCTGAGTCTTGTTTCCATTAAGGTGCGTAGTCAGCTGAAGAGTGGCAAGCCGTCCAAGGGCAATCCACTAGGTCGTGTATTGTTGGTGGCAGAATCCAATCCGAACGCCGATACCGAAACTCTGGAACTGAAGCTCGGTGAAGCGATATTACAGGAAACTCCGGCTCTTGAAGCCATGCTGACCTTGATCAAGATGATTGCTACCATCGCGCCCCTTGGCGGATTGCTGGGTACGGTTACCGGTATGATCGACGTATTCCAGCAGATTACGGTTTACGGAGCTGGTGACCCGACCATTATGGCCGGCGGTATTTCCAGCGCCTTGATGACCACGGTGCTGGGTATTGTTGTCGCGATTCCTACCATCTTCATGCACACGGTGGTTAAGAGCCGCGCCGACAATATCATCCACGTCCTGGAAGAACAGGCTACGGGAATGATTGCGCAGAAAGCTGAAAGTTCGATGGCTCGCTAATCCAGCAAAGCAGAGGAAATAACTATGTATTTTGCATTTCTGGATATTATAGATGCGGTCTCGCTGTTCATGCAGCGAGGCGGGCCGGTGCTTTGGTTCATCGCCTGGTTACTGCTGATCAAGTGGTCCCTGATTTTCGAGCGAATCTGGTATTTAAACACCACCCACAAGGCCAATGTAAAAAGTACATTGGCTGAGTGGAATGCGCGCTCTGACACCAAGTCCTGGAGCGCTCATCAGATTCGTACCATGATGATCTCCAAGATTTCACTGGATGTCAGGAACACCTTACCGATTATTGAAGTGTTGGTGACAATCTGTCCGCTACTGGGGCTGATCGGCACCGTAACCGGCATGATTAATGTGTTCTTCGTCATGGCCGTAACCGGTGGCGGCGATGCCAAATCAATGGCAGGCGGCGTATCGATGGCGACTATTCCAACAATGGCTGGGATGGTCGGTGCAATTTCCGGCATTTTCGCCTCAAACTATTTGAAAGCGAAGGTAGATCGCGACATGGAATTGCTGGAAGACCATTTACCACTTAGCAACTAAACAGTGATTGAATTTATCAGCAAAGGGTTCGCCCGGATTAAATAATTCAAGGTAAAAGAATAATGAAATCAGGCTTAATGAAACGGAAGGATGACGAGGAAGCAGGTGAGATCGATCTCACTCCGATGCTGGATGTGGTATTCATCCTGCTGATCTTTTTTATTGTCACATCGGTATTTGTTACCGAGGCTGGCATTGATGTGGTCAGGCCGGAAGCGTCCACGGTAGAAAGTGCAAAAGGCGATTTGATACTGATAGCCGTTGGCCCAGCCGGCGATATCTGGATCGATGGCGATCAGATCGACCCTCGCTTTATTCGCTCTCGATTCGAGTTGCGACTGGCCGATGCACCAAACTCAGCGATAATTATCCAAGCCGATGCGAGCGCCAACAATGAACAGGTTATGCTGATTCTTGAAGCGGCTCGGGAAGCGAATATTACCAATGTGTCAATTTCAGCGGAGGCATAGACAATGATCATAGTTAGATGGGCTATATCAATGGTAATGGCTGCGGGAATTACTCTCGGGCTGTTCTATTTCATGCAATATTTGATCGCCACGGGCGATCAGTTCGACCAGCGACTGACCATCGTCAAAATAGTCGATGCAACCATGCCAGACATCGAACTCGAGGTGATTGAGGAGATTGATAAACCGGAACCTATCGTAGACGATACAGAAGTAGTGGAAAATATACCCGATCGACAAATAAATTTATCCGACGGGCCTTCACTGAACATCGAACGCGCGTCGATCGAGATTGATACCGGTTTGCAAATGAGTCAAGCTTCTATTTCTGCCACCGACGGCGACTATCTACCACTGGTAGCGATCGCTCCGCAATATCCAACCCGGGCCGCTCAGCGCGCGATAGAGGGCTGGTGCTTGGTAGCATTCACCGTGAATGGTCTGGGCAATGTTGAGGAAGAAACTATTGTAGTAGTAGATGCCGAACCAGAGTCTATCTTCGATCGCTCTTCGGTTCGAGCTGCCGCACGTTTCAAATTTCAACCGCGTGTTGTCGATGGACAGGGTGTTCCCGTAGAGGGCGTGCAGTATCTGTTCCGTTATGAGCTCGAGGACGATCAGTAATGAGATTAATTAACAAATTTAAACTCGGGTCCCTGTTAGCGGCATTTTTAGTTGTGTTGCTGCCGGTACAGTTGGTATTCGCGGCAGACGATGAACAGAGAGCGCCGCCAGCTGCGCGTACCGCCGGCACCTTAAGTGATGCGGTAATGCGCGCTATTGGTTCTATTCAAGAGAAGATGCAGCCAGAAGACCCTGATGATGAACCCGACCTGGTTGGGGCGAAGGCAGAGTTGGATGAACTGTACGAGCGCCGTTATGAGCGCATGAACGACTTTGAAAAATCAACACTGCTTAGCTTCTATACCAATTACTATCTGAATACAGAAAATTATCCTGACGCCATACGCATATTTGAGCAAACACTTACCATTGAGACCCTGCGAGAAGATGTTCGATTACGTACCCTGCGTTCTCTGGGCCAATTAGAAGCCGCCGAAGAGAAGTGGGCCGATTCGATTAAATATTATGAGCAGTGGCGAGACATTGCGCCGGAAGAAGATGACATCGTCTTTCGTGGCCTGTCCTACGCCCATTATCAGCTTGAGCAGTTCACCGAAGCCCTGCCGCACTGGTTGAGCTACATGGAAATGATACTGCTTCAGGGTGAGGAGCTTGGCAGAGACGACTATGCCTACTTGAATGGTATATATTTCATACTGGAAGACTTCGACAGTGCGCTCGAGCTCACCAAGACTATGATTATGCTATTTGATGATCCAATCGACTGGCTAAATCTTAGTGCAATATACGGCAGTATTGAGGATTATACCCACAGTGTTCAGTCGCTAAATTTAAGCTATCTACGAGGTCTTCTGGATGATGATTCTCGCTACATAAACCTTGCACAATCATTAACGGGCATCGATATGCCTTATTCGGGTGCCAAGATTCTTCAGGACGGGATGGACAAGCAGATCGTCGAAGCAGATCTTGATAATTTGACTACGCTTACCCAGATGCACTTGATTGCAAGTGAATACGAAAGTGCAGCGGATCCGGCAAAACGGGTGGCCGAATTAGATGACAGCGGCGATGGTTTCGATAATTTAGGCTACATCTATTATATGCAGGCTGACTATGAAGCCTCGGTAGAGGCGCTAAAGCAGGCTGTTGAAAAAGGCGGTTTGAAGGATAGCGCGGGCACCTTGTATACCCTCGCAAGAGCCCATATGGAACTTAAAAATTTCGACGATGCTCTGGAAGCGGCGCGGGATTCTGCCGATGCGGGAGATGATGAACGGGCGCGAAAAAATGCCCAGGATTTTATGAAAGTCATCGAGAGCAGACGCACATATTACAACACCATAGCGTCTCGCAAAGAGGAAGCCATTGACTTCTATGAGTCTTATCCGCCGTTACGCTAATAACTGGCGAAATAGGGTGCGGCGCTTGAAATATTAAGCAGTGACCCCATAAATAGAACCCAGTCACCTTGGTGATTGGGTTTTTTTATGCATTCAGAAATAGTGAAAATTTTGAGAAGGTAGCATTCAGATGACTAAAGCGAAGGCGGAAACAAGAGGGTTCGAAACAGAAGCGAAGCAACTGCTGCATTTAATGATTCATTCCCTGTACAGCAACAAGGAAATATTCCTTCGGGAACTTATTTCCAATGCCTCGGATGCGGCGGACAAATTGCGCTTCGAAGCGCTGTCACGTCCGGAATTACTCGATAAAGATGCGCAGCCCAGGCTGCAGATCGATTTCGAAAGTAAAAAGAATACCCTCACTATCTCTGACAATGGCATTGGCATGACCCGCGACGAGGTTGTCCCGATGATTCGTGGCAACTTCTTCGCGCAATGCGGCTCTTCGCCGATCACTGTGGACATGGCGAACGAGAGCATCATCAACAACTACCTGGGTGACACCGCGACCGGCGGAACCATAGTCGATCCTGGTACCTAAGATTAACCCTGTCGGAGGGGGGCAACCCCCTCCGCAGGCCTTGAAGGAGTAAAAAATGGCGACTACACCGACCAGGGATACCAACGGGTATTCCGGCTTGAGTGCCAACCACGTCCTTGGCATGGTGCCGTTTGGGAAGCCCTTTGCGTGGCAAATCTACGAAGACGATTTCCATGTTTATCTTCCTGGTGGCGCAGGCGCAGGCGACTGGACCTTGACCGAAACCGGGTCCGGCACCCAGGTTGTCGCGGACGAGGCGGGCGGCGTTCTTCTCTTAACCACGGCTAACGGTGCGGCTGACCGCATCCAACTCCAACTCACGTCTGAATCATTCCTATTTCCCACCGCCAAACAGGCGGCCTTCATGACCCGCATCAAGGTCGGGGCTGCATCCGACTCCATCGTGGCGGTCGGTCTGGCTACCGAACAGGCGACGACCAACTTCTTCCACGATACCGGCGACTTGTGGGTCTATGACGACGGCGTTCTGTTCCGCAAGGATGACGGCACGACCACCTGGGACTTCGCCATTCGCAAGAATGACATCGAAACCGAAGTCACCAACATCGCAACCGTTACCACGAGTTACATCGTCTTTGGTTTCTATTACAACGGCGCAGACCGGGTGACTTACTACACCGGAGCCGAAACGGCTGCTGGCAGCATTTACCAGGACGGCGGGAACACCAACTGGCCAGAGGATGCCGAACTGACTCCGACCATCTTCTGCGAGGTCGGAACGACCACGGCCCTGGCTCTTTCGGTTGACTACATCTGGTGCGGTGTCGAACGATAAAACTACCGGGGGCCGCAAGGCCCCTAGGTAAGGAGATACACAATGGCTGATGCAGTAACGACCCAAACGATTCTTGACGGCGCACGGAACCTGGTGCTGAAGCTCACCAACCTGTCGGACGGCAC
>JABMOK010000200.1 GCA_013204155.1 Pseudohongiella sp.
ACCTCCGCAACTTACACCTCCGCAACTGCAGCCTCCGCAACTACAGGAGCAGCGGCTGCTACGGTCTCTGTTACTTCAACCTCAGCAACTACGGCTTCCGCGGCACTGGCTTCAGTTGAATCCGCCGCCTCGTCATCTACTTCCACAAATTCGTTTGCACCGCCGGCAGGTCCATTTCTTGCCCTACCTTCGATACAGGCATCGGCCATGGCCTCTGCGTAAAGCTGAATCGCTCTGATCGCGTCATCGTTGCCAGGAATTACGTGAGTTACGCCATCTGGATTACTGTTGGTATCAACAATACCAATTACAGGTATTTTCAGATTATTGGCTTCTGTCACTGCGATACGCTCATGATCGACATCAATCACAAACAAGACATCAGGCAAGCCGCCCATGTCCTTGATACCGCCGATGCTGCGCTCCAACTTTTGCTTGGTACGAGTCAGCATCAATGCTTCTTTTTTGCTCAATCTATCGAAAGTGCCATCGGTTTCTTGCAGTTCAAGATCTTTTAAGCGCTTGATGGAGCCACGGATGGTCTTGTAATTGGTTAACATTCCGCCGAGCCAACGATGGTTCACATAAGGCATTCCAGCACGTTCTGCTTCCTGCCTAATGATCTTACCAGCCGCGCGCTTAGTCCCGACAAACAGAATTTTTCTTTTCCGTTCAGCCAGACTAGCCACTTCTTCCAGCGCCGAATTTAGGGCTGGTACGGTATGTTCGAGGTTAATAATGTGAATTTTGTTTCTGGCGCCAAAGATATATTGGTCCATTTTTGGGTTCCAGTAGCGACACTGGTGCCCGAAATGCACTCCTGCTTGGAGCATCTCTTTCATACTTACAGTCATGTTGTTTCCTTCGGTTTGGGTTAGGCCTCCATACACCCCATGGCTCAACCAGGCTGATAAATCATCAGCTAGGCACCCAGAACTCATGTGACGGTATATGTGTGACGTTATTTAAAGTTAAATGAGTGGTTTTTGAAGCGAGCACGTAGCAACTTCGAAAACGCGCCGCTTTATACCATAATCCCGCGCTCACTGGAAGAAAATATCGATTCGAAGCGCCGCCTGGCCAAGCCTTGGACGTAATACACCCCAGACTGTAATCTCCTGTTACAAAGGGGAATCCTGCTTTACAATAGCAAACTTTTGCAGACTGCCGCCAAGATAGCGGCTAATCCCGAACAATTATGACAATTCAGATAAAAACAAGTGATGAAATCTCCAAGATGCGGGTCGCGGGAAGGTTGGCCGCCGAAGTTCTGGAAATGATAGCCCCCCATGTGCAAGCCGGCATCAGCACCGGCGAGTTAGACCGTATTTGCCATCAATACATCGTTGAAACCCAAGCGGCCATCCCAGCCCCGCTGAATTACAACGGATTCCCCAAATCTATCTGCACCTCGGTAAATCACGTTATTTGCCACGGGATTCCCAGCGACGACAAGATCCTTAAATCCGGCGATATTATAAATATCGACATCACTGTTATAAAAGAGGGTTTCCATGGCGATACCAGCCAGATGTTTTGTATCGGAGAGGTTCCAAGTCACGCCAAGCGCCTGATAGACGTGACTCAGGAATGCCTCTACAAGGCAATAGCGATCGTAAAGCCTGGAATCACCCTGGGAGACATCGGACAAATCATTCAGCAGCATGGCGAGGCGAATAATTACTCGATCGTGCGTGAGTATTGTGGTCATGGAATAGGTCGCGTTTTCCATGAAGAACCACAGGTATTGCACTACGGTCAGGCGGGTACGGGCGCCATAATCCTCGAAGGTATGACCTTCACTATTGAACCCATGCTGAATGCCGGCACCCGCTATACCAAACTTTCCCCAAAAGACGGCTGGACCGTAACCACCAAAGACCGTCGCCTGTCTGCTCAATTCGAGCATACTCTGGCTGTCACCGCGGATGGCTGCGAAATACTGACCCTGCGCTCAGACGAGAAACTGTGAGCAGCGACAGCCACCCTGATTACGAGTCACATTCTGTGCCGGAAGCAAAGCTTGAAAGTCCACTGCTGGATTTCGATAATCTGCAATCTCAGTTGCTTCAATCCAGTAACAAAATTGCTGTATTCAAAGACGCAATACAGCACGCTAGCGAGATTCTCGACCAACGCTACAAAGCCAACTTAAACATCACAGATATTGTCTTTGCCAGAGCCAAGGTCATAGATCAGGTGTTGTGCCTGGCGTGGTCACAGCAAAACTGGCCAGATGAAGCGGATATCGCCTTGGTCGCCGTCGGGGGCTATGGCCGGGGTGAGTTGCTTCCACATTCCGATATCGACATTTTAATCCTCACTCGCAAAGACAAAAATGCCAAGTATAAAGCGTGTATAAGCGGTTTTTTGACATTGCTATGGGATATCGGTCTGGAAATTGGGCAAAGCGTTCGCTCGATCAAGCAGTGCAAGATCGAGGCTATCAATGACATTACCGTGGCAACCGCGCTAATGGAGTCACGGACATTGACAGGCCCCGGCGATCTGCAAGCAGAAATGTATAAAGTTACAACGGCGAAGAATGTTTGGCCTATTAAGAAATTTCTGCGCGCCAAATGGGATGAGCAAATCGCTCGCCATACCAAGTATCACGACATCGATTATGCATTGGAACCTAATGTGAAAACTTCACCCGGCGGTCTCAGAGACATTCAGACCATAGCCTGGGTCGCGAAACGACACTTCGGTGCCAGCTCATTTCACGATTTGGTAGAACTTGGTTTTTTGAAAGAATCTGAAGAAGCCATGCTCAACAAGGGACAACAACACCTGTGGAAGCTGCGCTACGGACTGCATTTGCTGGAGGGACGGCGAGAAGATCGATTATTGTTCGACAAGCAGCGGGAATTGGCAAAATTATTCGGCTATGAAGATGACGAAAAAAGCCTCGGCGTAGAAAAGCTAATGCAGCAGTATTATCGGGTGGTTTCGAATTTACGCGGATTAAACGATGTCTTATTGCAGCATTTTGACGAAGCGATTCTTCGTGCTGGAGAACGCGAGAAGATTGTCGCTTTAAACAACCGCTTTCAAATTCGAAATGATTATATTGAAGTCGTATCGCCACATATTTTCGAACGTTTCCCGTTCGCGCTGATCGAAATATTTGTACTGATGGCACAAAATCCTCAGATACAGGGAATTCGAGCCTCAACCATCCGACTGTTGCGTGACAATCGCCGTATTATCGATGACGACTATCGTCAAGACATCCGCAATATCACATTATTTATGGAGCTCCTGCGCTCTCCTCACCAGCTCACAACGCATTTAAGGCGAATGGCACGCTATGGAATTCTAGGCCGATACCTGCCTGAGTTCGGACTAATCACCGGCCAGATGCAACACGACCTATTCCATATTTACACTGTCGATGCCCATACCTTGCAGGTAGTCGAAAATATGCGACGCTTTTTGCTTCCGGACGCTACAGAAAAATTTCCGCTGGCAGCCCTTATCATTAAAAACCTGCCCAAAGTAGAGCTGCTCTACATCGCCGGGCTTTATCACGACATCGCCAAAGGACGCGGCGGGGATCATTCGACTCTGGGCATGGCCGATGCCGAAAGCTTTTGTCAACGGCATCGCCTCAGTAGCTGGGATGAGAAATTGGTTTCATGGATAGTCAATAAGCATTTGCTGATGTCGATGACTGCACAACGTAAAGACATTAGCGATCCAGAAGTCATTAATGAATTTGCTACCATCATGGGTGACAAACTTCATCTCGACTACCTGTACGCCATGACTGTCGCTGACATTTGCGCAACCAATCCGGAACTCTGGAACAGCTGGCGAGCAACCTTGCTGCGCCAACTCTACCAGAATACAAAACAAGCATTACGATTGGGGCTGGAAAATCCGCTGGATAGAGCTGAACGCATCGCCGACAAGAAAGAATCGGCGCTACAAAAGCTGCTTGATCGTGGCATTAGTCGCGAACAGATCGAAGCCGTTTGGGCAAAAAGTGACGATGAATATTTCGTCCGTGAGTCTGCAGCCAATATTGCCTGGCACACCGAAGCCATAGCCCTGTTTGGTGGCGAAGGTCCGCTGATATCGATTAATGAAATCGGCGAGAACACGGTCGAAGGCGCAACCCTGATTTTTATTTACACCACTAACAGTGATTTTTTGTTTGCCAACTGTACCGCCGCCTTTGAAAAGCTGAACCTCAATATTCAGGGCGCCAGAATTTTTACTTCAGTTAACGACTATTGCATGGATACGTTCACCGTCCTGGAAAATACCGGCTCCCCTGTAGGCAATAACCCAAAGCGCGTGGCAGAAATAAAGTCGGCACTAAGCCAACACCTCAATGCAGGAAACCAGGTGACCAGCCCGGCACAGTTTCACCGCAGTCGCAAAGAGAAATATTTTACTAACCGTGTCGATACCAGTTTGCAGAACTCTGCAACTCGCGGCTATTCCACGCTGGAAGTTAATTGCCCGGATCGACCGGGAATTTTGGCCTGTATCGGTAAAATTTTTGCAGAAAGTGGCATTAAGCTGAAGGACGCCCGAATTACCACGCTGGGAGAAAGAGTTGAAGACCTTTTCTTTATCACTAATCAAAATGGAAAACCGTTAACGGATGAAGATCAAATCGAACAACTGCAAGAAAAAATCAAGCGAGAGCTGGAAAAACGACTAGCCACCTAAACCTATTTTCGAGATCGAGCGACCCGTGACCATTCTCTTCGGTATACCTAATTGTGATACGATCAAACGAACCAGAAAGTGGCTAGATCAACACGCTATTGAATATCAGTTTCATGACTATAAGAAACATGGTTGCTCAGCAGAATTGATCCAGCAATTTTTACAACATTTTAGCTATCAGGAATTGATAAACACCCGGGGCACTACTTGGCGAAAACTGCCCGACTCGGTAAAGAACGCGATAAATACTGAAAGCGCCATCGAATTAATGCTCGCGCAACCCTCAATGATAAAGCGCCCACTGATCCAAAGTGGCGACGGTTATCTACTAGGATTTGACGAGCAAAGGCTAGCAAACCTACTCACTTAATTTTGAAAAGCAAGATAGATACAGGAATAAAAAATGAGTTCTGCAACACTTCACAGCATTGGCTTTGGTTTGGCTACGACCAACTCCAGGGATGAAATAATTGAGGTATTTTATCCTCAACCGCAAATAAATCCTGAATCCGCGTTAACAGAAATCATTATCACGGCTTGTGACTTTGAGCCTGCTGGCAATGGCTATCAGGAAATTTCAGCGCCCATACTGGAAGCCCTGTTATCGGCATTAGAGGCAGCCGGCCAAACATCGCAACTGGCATTACTCAAACGCCTCGGCGGCGCCACGCAGCAGTTGATTGTCTGCATCTTACGCGATGATTCTGCGCCTGCTTCAATTCCCGAAGCCTATCTAAAGCTGCACTTGCTATCCCATCGCCTGGCAAAGCCACACTCTCTTAATCTCGATGGCCTGTTTGGCGTGCTGCGCAATTTGGCATGGACCGATCAAGGGGCTGTCGATCTTGACGATCTGCCGGAGCGACAACTCGCCGCACGGCTTGAAGGAAGATTGTTGGAAGTCATGTCGGTGGATAAATTCCCCAAGATGACAAACTATGTGATCCCCAAGGGCGTGCGAATAGCACACACGGCGCGGGTGCGCCTGGGGGCCTATTTAGGGGAAGGCACGACGGTGATGCATGAGGGCTTTGTCAACTTTAATGCCGGCACCGAGGGTCCGGCGATGATCGAGGGCCGAATTTCTGCTGGCGTCATGATTGGAGCTAACAGTGATCTTGGCGGCGGCTGCAGCACTATGGGCACGCTCTCCGGAGGCGGCAAGGAAATTATCTCGGTGGGCAAGAATTGTCTGATCGGCGCCAACGCGGGCATCGGCTTTCCTCTGGCAGACGGTTGCATTATTGAGGCCGGCCTGTATGTGACTGCCGGCACCAAGATAAACCTGTTGAACAAAGCCGGTGAGTTGCAGAAGACCACCAAGGCCAGAGAATTGGTCGGTATTACCGATCTCCTGTATCGCCGCAACTCCCTATCGGGCGCCGTTGAATGCCTGCCGTTGAAAAACGCGGTTAGCCTCAATGCAGAACTGCACAGCCACAACTAGGAATTGACATGACAGCCACTCTGGATCTGGCCAAACAATTAATACAACGACCATCGGTAACACCGCAAGATGAGAAGTGTCAGCAGATACTTGCCGAGCGCTTGAGCGCACTGGGATTTCAGATTGAATTCCTCAATTTTGCAGACGTTTCCAATTTATGGGCCGTTATTGGTGACGATGGCCCGCTCTTCGTTTTTGCAGGTCACACCGATGTTGTGCCGCCGGGGCCGGCTGAAGAATGGCAATATCCGCCGTTTACGGCCACTGAAGCGGATGGATTTCTGTACGGCCGTGGAGCGGCTGACATGAAAGGGAGTCTGGCGGCGATGATAACCGCCACCGAGCGCCTACTCGCTAACAAGACAATACGCGGTCGACTGGGATTCTTGATTACTAGTGATGAAGAAGGCATCGCTATCAATGGCACCGTGAAAGTTATTGAGGAATTGTCTGCGCGAGGAATTAAAATTGATTATTGCCTGGTGGGAGAACCGAGCAGTACCGATCTACTTGGGGATACTATAAAAATCGGCCGCCGAGGTTCCTTAAGTGGCAGACTCAAGGTAAAAGGCATTCAGGGCCATGTTGCCTACCCTCATCTTGCGTCCAATCCTGTACACAATGTACTGCCCGCACTTACGGCTCTAACACAGCGGCAGTGGGATACCGGCAATGACTCTTTTCCACCCACCAGCTTTCAAATATCCAATGTGCATGCCGGCACAGGGGCGAATAACGTTATCCCCGAAAGCATGGAAATTGATTTTAACCTGCGTTTTTCTACCGAACTGGATGCCAATACCATCAAACAGCAAATCAATGCCTTATTGGATCGCGAGAATGTCGACTATGAAATTGATTGGCATTTATCCGGAGAACCCTTTCTTACCTCTTCCGGCCAACTCATCGCTGCAGTAACGCAGAGCATCGAAAAAATCACCGGTATAACAACTGCGCTATCAACTGCCGGAGGCACTTCGGATGGACGTTTTATCGCCCCCACCGGGACTGAAGTTGTAGAGCTAGGCCCCTGTAACGCAACTATTCATAAAGTTAACGAAAGAGTTTCTATTGATGAGCTGGAACAACTTTCACACATTTATCAATGCGTGATTGAGCAACTCTTGCTGTGATACGGATAGGGTCGCGTTCCTGGCAGGCGAGATACACGTCGTAGCGGCTACTGCTCCATTACAATCAAAAACAGGTCTAGCCATCGTTAGCTATTGAGCTTAACGGATGAGATACACGTCGTAGCGGCTACTGCTCCATTACAATCAAAAACAGGTCTAGCCATCGTTAGCTATTGAGCTTAACGGATGAGATACACGTCGTAGCGGCTACTG
>JABMOK010000201.1 GCA_013204155.1 Pseudohongiella sp.
ACCCTGGACCGCAGAGCTCAGCTTCCATGCCTCAGAGGGTCAACTCTATGAGTATGCATGTCACGAAGGTAATTACTCCATGCCGGGTACGCTTGCTGGCGCACGCAGACTAGAAGCAGAACAAAAATAGTGCAAACGGAGCAGCGCAATCAAAGCAAAAAGGCGGTGCCAAGCAAAACAACAGTCTGCTCTATTCACACAGAACCATGCCAAAACAAAGGGGAATGAGAGGTACGCTCTTGAAGAAACATAACGCGTTGATCTTACTCTTTGGTTTTTCGCTACAGGTTTCTCTGTCCGGCTTTGCCGCCGAAGACTATGCCGTACCTCGCACCGAGTGGGGACAACCGGATTTGCAGGGCGTTTGGAATTTCTCTTCCGATGTGCCGATGCAACGTCCCGAGCAATTCGGAGAACGGGCATTTCTCAGCGACGACGAGATTGCCGCAACAGCGCTACCGCGCTTTCAGTTGGGAACGGCGGACCAGCCGAGAAAATCTGCATCGGGAGCCGAAGCCTTTTACAATGACAACATCTGGGCAGAGAATGTCGGCATCGGCAGTAATGTGCGTACATCACTTGTAGTCTACCCTCCCAATGGTCGCTTTCCTCGGCTTGTAAAAGGAATAGAAAATCTACCGGGTGGCGAAGTAGAGGCTGTCGGGCAACGTCCTGTTAGATTTATGATCGGCGGAATTGGCAGGGATGGACCGGAAGACAGAGGCCTGTCTGAGCGCTGTCTCATGGGCTTCAACGCTGGCCCGCAGTTAACCCCAAGCGTGTATAACAACAATGTGCAGATCATTCAGAACAGAGATCATGTGGTGATCCTCGCAGAGATGGTGCATGAAGCGCGCATTATTAAACTCGATGGCAGCCCTGGCATAGATAAAAGTCTGAGACTCTGGTCAGGTGATTCGCGTGGTCATTGGGATGACGATACATTGATAGTAGTGACACAGAATTTCAACGGATTGACGCAAAGCATTGATGGTTTTGGTACGTCAAAGCACAAGGTGCTTACTGAGCGAATTACGCGTCTCGGCCCCCAAACACTGAACTATGAATTCACTATCGATGACCCCTCCACATTTACTGATAAGCTAACAGCTATCGTGCCTCTAACCAAAGTGCCAACTCAGTTGTATGAATATGCATGCCACGAAGGAAACTATGGCATGGCCAACATGCTTCGCGGGGCGCGCAGAAGAGAAATCAATGAAGTGTCGGATCGAGTGGCGAATCTTTTTCGTGGACAATGATTGAGGAATAACCAGGGGACACTCACAACTTAACGAATACCCGGATTCATTTCGCTACTTTAAGTTGTGAGCGTCCCTCTTAGTTCAAATTACTCTGCCCCCTTTTGTGACCCCTTTGATCCAGCCTACCAGGCAACTCGAACTAATGCCGCCGGGCGGGAATCTACAATTAGAAAGTACCGCGAATTCTGATGGTGTACTTCTCTCCAGCATGGCTACAGGCATCCTCGATTTCGTTCGCTGTGCCAGTCAACAGAGTGCCCCCCACATAGCGTGTTCGTAGCCGGCAACGCTCAGACTCGTTGAGATTTGCCGCTTCGAAACGGTAAGTGAGCTCACCCCAGCCCTGAACCTCCATGTAGGCCACGATAAAATCCTCGGTGTGAAAGTCTTCGATCTTGTCTATATCATAGGTCTTGCGGCCACCCGTGAAGGTGCCATTGAAATCGAATCCGTAATTTATATTGCGGCTGTTCATATCATGACGAAAACCAAGACGATAGCCGCCCCTGCCAGAGCGCGGTACACGTCGGTCGATGCCGAGGAAAGGATCAGTGACTTCTGAATCCTGGGCGTTGACACGGGAAGTGAGCAGAATCTGGGGCAGATCGAACATGCCCAGGCGGAGGCTGGCATCGATGCTGCCGCCGTACCGTGTGCCATCACCGATATTGCCGTTAGCCGATTGCAGGGTATTGGCTGTAGAGACATCGATCTTGTCGATCACGTCATCCAGGTCGTGATAGAACAGATTGGTATTGATGACACCGCTATCGTTGTTGAAACGATATTCGAGATTCACATCATAGCGCCAGGATTGTTCCTGGCGAATATCCGGGTTGCCGACTACGGCATTCTGATCATCGTCCATCTCGTTTGAGTTGGCGGTAAAATCGTTAAAACTGAGCTGGGAGATGGCCTTCTCGACAGTTGCCCTGAATTGCAAAGACGGCGTAATGTCGAAGCGATAGTCCAGCTTGGGGCGTACAAAATCAAAATCTCGCTTCTTGCTCAGGTCACCGGACTGTGCGATCTGGGATTCCTCAAAGATCAGGGTACTCTCCAGGGACATACGATTGTTGATTTGCCAATTGTGTACCGCGAATGCCTCGTAGCGAGTTTCTTCGACGCTAGCCGCGGTATTGGTCACAGGGGTGAGGCCTCCAAAATCGCCGGATACCGGCCCCATTGTGGTAAACACTCCCAACCGGAGGGTGGAATCCAGGATGCTCTGGGCGCCTTCCAGACCGAATTCCAGATCCTGACTCGCTGTCAGTTTCATGGAGTAGGATGAACGCGCAATACGTTCCTGGTAGCGATTAAAAGTGTTCAGAAAGAGGTCATTAACATCGCCGGTAGCCGCCACCTGAAATCGATTGCGCAGGCGTTGATCTTGCTTGCGGTTAATTATAAATAGAGTCTTCCAGCGATTTCCGTTAGCGAATCCATGCTCGTAGTCGCCGCCTATTTCCCAGAAATCTGCATCGCTGCTTATGTTATCGAAGTCCAGTTTATGGGTAGACGGTGTTACCTGGTAACCGGTGGTGGCGCGCTCGATTAACTGAGGCGCATCGGTTTGTTGATATTGTGCGTTTAAGTGAATCAGGTCCGAGGCATTGAATCGGTAACCGAGATTGGAGCTCACTTCCAGCGGTTGTGCGTCCGTGGTGGTGGCCCTACGAATGCTCTCATTAAGAGTGTTGTCTGTCAGCACACTGGTTTCATGCAGAATGCGGTATTCCCATTGCGGCGTAGTACTGGCACTCAACAGGTAATCGAAATTGCCTCTCTGACCGCTCAACGACATTTTTGCACCCGATTTCAACTCGCCGTCGTGGTATTGATCCATACTGGCCTCAAAGGCAAGGGAGGAGCGGGATTCAACATCCAGCAACACAATGTTGATGACCTGAGTTCCCCCTCTAACATCAAGATCACCTGACGTGCCACGAATGATTTCGATACGGTCCACCTGGTTCGCAGGAATACGGGATAATTGGCTGCCGCCTTCGTTTTCCTTGCCAGTAATTCTGCGCCCGTTAATCAAAATCTGTTCGCCGCCGAGACCGAGACCGCGTCGATTGGAACTTCCAGAGCCGCCTGACCCATTTTCACGCGCAACAGTAATACCGGGTATGCGGTCCAGCATGTCACCCACAGTGAAGGGTTCCCATTGCGCGAAATAGGAAGCCGCGTAAACCACAGTGGATTCATCCTCCGCTTCCGGCGCCTGCTGCGCCATAGCGCAGCTGAACTGGAGCGATGCAGATAGCAAGCAGGTAAATAGTGGCCATGGGCGAAGGCGTCTAAACTGCATATTTCTTCTCATATGGCTGTTCGATGGTATTTCTCGACGGCTTCACAATGCCTGATGAAAAAGAAAACTGTCGACTCTGAACGAAATTGCTCGATTTTGAAATTACTAACCCTATTTGCAAATTGTAATATCTCAACACACTGATAGGCACTGTCTGTTTCAATTTTAACGTAGTAATTTGTAACAAATTGAAACCTTGCAAGCCTGGGTTGTAAGCAATTTCATTATTCACAAGTATATTTTCAAAATTCGTAACAATGCACGGAATTTTTGTTCAAAAATGGCGCATTCAGCGCCTTAGTCAAAAAAATATTTGCTGCTCTTCACTCCATTCCACGATTTCTCTAAATACGCCAAGAGCGAGCAAACACAAGGCCTGCATGGGTTTTTACGCGCACCAATGTTGCATATAAAAATTGTTAGGCAAGACGGATATTTGATCCAGCGCAAGATAAGCCCTAATAGACGAAGATTTGTATTACGCCGTATTGTTCCATCCTTCTAGCATCTATTAAGATTACCTTAGTTAAATTTGCACGCCTTTGTGAAATTACAAAAACTGCAAGACCCAAAACGTGCAGCTCGATGGTCCAGATAGTCCGAATTGAAATTTGTAACAGCAAACTCGTTTAGAAAAGTTAATAGAGGAAATTCTCATGCGATCCACTACTCTAACGTTCAAAGGCCTGTCATTGGCAGCAGCTACGCTGTTGCTATCATCAATGACCCTGGCCCAGCAGGTAACCTTTCATAAAGACATAGAGCCGATTCTGCAGCGTAGCTGCCAGGCCTGTCACCGCGAAGGCGGTGCTGCTCCCATGCAACTGATAAGCTACGAGCAAGTAGCGCCCTATGCTGGCTTGATCGAATATAAAACCGGCCTCAGAGACCGTATGGGTGCCATGCCTCCCTGGTATATGGAGAAAGACATCGGTATTCAGCATTACAAAAATGATACTTCCCTTTCTGACGAGGAGATAGCCGCTATTTCTTTCTGGGCGCGCAATGGTGCCCCCGAGGGCAATCCTGCCGATGCACCAACACCCCTGACATTCGATGACAGCGTCAAGTGGGCTTTGGGCGAACCCGATCTCATCTTTCGAACTGAAGATTTTACCAAGGAGGCGGGCACCCCTGACTGGTGGGGCGAATTACCCGTGGTTCCAGTTGGGCTGGATGAGGATCGCTATGTCAAGTCGGTGGAAATTGTTGAAATCAACGATGTAGATAGAGTTGGCGGCTCCGGTCGCGATACCGTGGGTGGCTTGTGGATATTTCACCACGTGATCTGGAGAACAGAAGTTCTGGACGAAAATGGCGAGCTGGTAGAAGACAGTCGAACCAGTTGGCCAGTGCATGAAGTGGGCCGTAACGGAGATATTTTTGACCCTGATGCAGGGCGTTTGCTGAAAGCCGGTTCGGTTTTCTCCACCGACTCGGCACACATGCATTCCAATGGCAGGGATACTACGGGGTATCTGGAAATTGGTTTCCGCTTTCATCCTAAAGGTTATGAACCCAAGTATGAGAATGCCAATTTTAGTCTCGGCAACGGGGTCGATATCAGCGTTACGGCTAGCAAGACCGATCAGGAATTACACGCCTATGCGGTACTGGATGATTTCACCAAGATCATTACCTTCGAGCCTCATCTACACGCTCCTGGTGAGCGTATGTGCCTGGAAGCAATCTGGGGTTACACCGTGGAAGTGCTGTCCTGTGTGGGCTACGATCATAACTGGGTACGTGGTTATCCGTTTGAGGTTGACTATGAACCACTGCTGCCCCCGGGCACTGTGCTGCATATTTCCGGTTTCATGAATAACACCAGTAATAACTTCAATGTCCCGGAACCACGCAACTGGCAGGGTTCGGGTAACCGTTCGGTGACCAATATGTTCATCGATCTGGGTATTCGGGTGAAGATGAGTGAGGAAGAGTTTTTCGCAGAAATGGAGGGTCGTAATCAGCGCCTGAATCTTGGACCTAACGATCACGTAATCGGTTGCCCATTGTGTGGGGCAGCGCTGGTGGACCATAGTGTTGCATTGGAGGAGAACTAATCATGACTTTTCTAATAACTAAGCTACGTAAGATCCTGTTCTTGAGCCTCGCTGTGTTCCTGCTGAACATCGGCTTGGTTCAACTAGCGCAGGCTCAGGCCCCACTCAGCTACTCTAAAGGCCAGCATGTTGAACCGGCCTACGAGGGCTGGAAAAGAAACGATGATGACTCTCTTACCTTCGTTTTCGGTTACCATAACGAGAACTGGGAAGAAGAAATCGATGTGCCCATTAGTGACAACAATTTCTTCTCACCGGGTAATCGGGACCGTGGCCAGCCAACTCACTTCCTGCCACGCCGCAATCGCTTTACCTTTGAAGTGGATATGCCGGCGGGCTGGGACGAGACGGAAGATTTTGTATGGACCTTGATCTCGCCCAATGGGGAGATCAGAAGAGCCTACGGGAGTCTGAACACTGATTACATTATCAACCCGATGATCATTGCTTCGGAAACTGGTTCCCTGGGTGCTGGCATCAGTAGCCCCGAGTCCAGGGCCAATATCGCTCCCATAGTCTCAGTGATCGGTGATGGCCAGCGTAGCTCGCGTGTTGGCGAGCCTCTCACCATAAGGGCTCACGTAAACGATGACGGCTTGCCCAAGCCTCGCGCCACTTCCATAAGACAAGTTGAAGCTGATACTGAAGCGGGAGGGGTAGAAGGCCTTGATCAAGCACAAATAAAGCGCTCGCGCTTGTTGCGAAGACCGGGCCAGGCAACGGTGGGCAAGACCAACGGTTTGTTTCTGTCGTGGAATGTATACCGCGGTCGTGGTGCAGCTACTTTTGATCCACCCCAATCCAAGCCCTGGGAAGATACTCGTACCTCGGCTAACTCTCCCTGGGGAGTTCATTGGTCACCACCCCCAATACCCGAGGATGGTATCTATGAAGTCAAGGTGACCTTTGACGAACCTGGTGAGTATACGCTGTGGGCCAGAGCCGATGACGGTGGTTTGTTTCACGACACCTACCTTACGGTAACCGTCTCACCTTGATCATCGTGTTGTGTATCGAGAAAGTTACAAGTTAGAAGAAGGGAAGTACTCAGCGGTTGATTTTTTTAAAATCAACCGCTTTTTTTTGGGCAAAAGTAGGGGACACTAATAAGATAATGGGCAAAAGTAGGGGACACGGGGCAAAAGTAGGGGAC
>JABMOK010000202.1 GCA_013204155.1 Pseudohongiella sp.
CTCTCTCTCTCTCTCTCTCTCTCTCTGAACAACTGAGCCGTCATAGTTAGCGCTGGCCAGTGAGAGCAAGCGTAACTAGTTTGCCGAATGACAATTACAGAACAAGTCAAATAGTTAAACTGCAGTGGAATGGAACTGAAAAACGGTGCATATCGAAAATAGGGGGGGGGGAGTGAGGTGTCAGTGGATAAAAAAACACCAGCTTAAACTCGATTGTCTAAGCTGGTGATTAGTCAGTGCAAAAATTAATTGAAGGGCTTCGCATACAGCCTCCCTTTTAAGTTTGTGTTTACACGGCGGCGTAGATAATCGCGACTGGAACGGCCAGAGCGGCCATGACCAGCGCTAGACTGACGATAGTTGCTTCTACGATTGGGCGTGCTTTTTTGAGTACCTTGCTCATTACTTTCTCCTAGGTGGGATGATTTCGATTCCTTGAACGTTCGTGTCCACTGAATTACGGGGCGGATAGTAACACATAATGTTTATATACGTAACACTTTGATCGAATAATTAGGAAAAGCGGTGAAAATGTAACGATTTCGTAAAAATCTTGGCTTTCGTAAAAAACTCAATAAAACAAAGAGATATAGAACTATTTGGCTAAACTCAGGAGTTTCCTGTCCCATTTTTAGCAATGTAATTTGCTAACTATTTGAAATATATGATAAATAGTATTGGTCACCAAAGGTAACATAAGTCGTGAGCTATTAGACATGGACCAATAGACACTCGGCACCGAAGCGGGCGAATCAGGACATTGGGCTTGGTGAAATCTGGATACGTGTCGCTGGGGTGGGGCCGCTTTTACTGCCGGGCTCGAACGTCGATAGCCAATGTGCTGGTCTAGCCGTCCAGCAATCGTTAAAATCACCCGCTTACTTATCACCGTCGCAAAGGACTCTAAATGCGCATAATGACGTTTAACTGTAACGGAATCCGAGCGGCAGCCCGTAAAGGTTTTTTCGATTGGTTACCCCAAAGTAATGTCGACGTTGTCTGCCTGCAAGAAACCAAAGCGCAGATAGATCAGTTGTCAGATCCTGTTTTTCATCCGCAGGGCTACCATTGTCATTACTACGATGCAGAGAAAAAGGGTTACTCCGGTACTGCTATTTATACCCGCACCAAGCCTGGAAAAATTAGCCGGGGCCTGGGCTTCGAGTTGGCGGACACGGAGGGGCGGTATATTCAAGCTGAGTTGGGGGAAATTAGTGTGGCGTCGCTGTATCTGCCATCCGGCTCGAGCAGTGAGGAACGGCAACAGCGCAAGTTCAGCTTTATGTCAGATTTTATGCAGCACATGCAAAGGCTGCGGAAAAAGAAGCGTGAGGTTATTATTTGCGCCGACTGGAATATTTGCCATAAGGAAATCGATTTGAAGAATTGGCGGGCAAACCAGAAAAATTCCGGGTTTTTACCGGAAGAGCGTGAGTGGCTGGATACACTGTATGATAGAGTCGGATATGCAGATGCGTTTAGATTGGTCAATCAGGAAGCTGATCAATACTCCTGGTGGTCGAATCGGGGGCAGGCTCGAGCAAACAATGTTGGGTGGCGATTGGACTATCAGCTAGTAACCCCCGGAATCGTAGATAAGGTTGTCTCTGCGGAAATTTATAGAGGGCAAAGCTTTTCTGATCATGCGCCGGTGATCATTGAATACAAATTGTAATGACTGAATTGAGTCGCACTATTTCTGAATTGAACTGGATACGAGAGATTAACAACACAATGCCCAACGACAGATTTTTCAACAACAGATTTTTCAACGGTAAATTTTCCAGACCAACGATAAAATTTTGTATTCGGATAGTCTCTGTGGTCGTCATTTTTAGTGCGGCGAATACTGGATTTGCGCAGCAAATACTTGCAACGATAGATACATCGAAGGGAGAAATAAGAGTTGAGCTAAATGCCCGCGCGGCACCGACATCGGTGGCCAATTTTGTTAATTTGGCCATGCGTGGTTTCTATGACGGGCTGACTTTTCATCGTGTGGAGCCCAATTTTATGGTGCAGGGGGGTGATCCTCTTGCTACCGGTAGCGGAGGCCCTGGTTATCAATTTCGCGGGGAGATAATTTTGCATCACAACCAGCCGGGCATTATTTCTATGGCAAACTCTGGCCCTGGAACCGATGGCAGCCAATTCTTCTTAACGCATCTGGCCACCCCTCATCTGGATGGTTTGCATTCGGTGTTTGGTAAGGTGGTGGCAGGCATGCCAGTGGTGAATCAAATTCGGCGTAAGGATGTTATTAATAGCATCGTCATTTCAGGGGATACCACTAGTCTGTTGCGGCGTAAGAAGGCGCAATTGGATGAATGGAATAGTCTATTGGATGCAGGTTTTCCTGATTTGAAGCCTGCGCCCGTGATAGAGGATGATTAGCTCACAACGAGTTTGCGAACTTGATTGTGTTTAGCTGGATTCTTTGCCTTCTTCTTCATCCACTTCGATATATTTTGCGAGAAGAGGCATCTGTCCAATTACGAATGCAAAAGTTAATATCAAATTTCCGAACACCTTGAACTGAATCCAGTGTGCCTCACTTAGTGTGAATGCGACGATAAGATTCACCGCTCCAAGAATTATGAAGTAAACAATCCAGATACTGTTGAGTCGTTGCCAGATTTCTTTCGGCGCGCTTACTGCGTGCCCCATCATATGTTGAATGGCTGGCTTTTCGCTGAAAAACCGTGATCCCAGGAAAACGCTGGCAAAAATCCAGTTTACTATTGGCGCCTTCCATTTCAGGTAGTCTGTGTTGCGAAAAATAATTGTAGGCAAGCAGAAAAGCACAACGGCAACCAGGGTGATCCATTGGAATTTATCCAGTCGTTTTTGAGATATGAATAAGCCGCCGTAAACAATAACAGAGGTGACTAGCAGAAACTCGGCCGCACTGAAGATGCCGCCTATGCTGTGCTCAAAGCCAGCGATGTTTACTGCCCGTTCGTCTAAAGCGAAAACGATAAAAAATACCAGGAGGGGGATGTAATCTATGAATTGTTTCATTGTTGCTTGTCTTTTCTGCCCGGTTTGCCTGAATTCCGTACTGCAACAGCATGGTAATCGATTTGAAGAAATGTGTCTGCTTTTACGGGGCGATGTAATAGAATCTGTTTTTTTTCAAGGTCGCTCGTCACCCTGGGCAAATTTATTGAGAATTTGGGGGGGATTAGGCCGCTATCACTTGATAGCATAGTCGATTACAGGGAAAAGCCCGAATTAGCAATGAGTGAATTTCTGCAGGTACATCCTCGTAATCCAGAGGAGCGGGTCATCAATCAGGTTGTAGAGGTGCTGCTGCAGGGCGGAGTCATAGTGTATCCAACGGATTCGACCTATGCCCTGGGTTGTCATATTGGTGATAAGACGGCACTTGACCGTATACGTCGTATTCGTCAATTGGGCGATAAACATAATTTCACCCTGATGTGCAGTGACCTGTCCTCACTTGCCAGTTATGCCCAGGTTCAGAACAGTGACTACCGGATACTAAAGGCCTACACGCCCGGTCCGTATACCTTTATTTTGAAGGCAACTCCCGAAGTGCCTCGCCGTTTGATGCACCCGAAGCGAAAAACAATTGGCATACGCGTCCCTGAGAATATTGTCGCACAGGCTATTCTCAGTAAACTGGGAGAGCCGATGATGAGCACAAGTCTTATTTTGCCGGATGAGGATGAGCCGCTGTTTGATGTCTATGAAATGCAAGGCAAGATAGGCAAACTTGTGGATTTGATTATCGATGGCGGGCCCTGCTCTCTGGAGCCTACTACACTGGTGGATCTGGTGGACGGAGTGCCCAAAATACTAAGAATCGGTAAAGGTGATGCGGAACCGTTTCTTTGATGTCCGCACTAACGAGTTATAATTAGCGCCAAGCTTAATCACTAATCAACAGTAATTTAATCGGATAAGCAGGAGAAAGAGTTGTCTACGGTGGATTCGCAGCAACGAGTATTATCAGGAATGCGGCCTACAGGCCGCCTTCATTTGGGACATTTGCACGGTGTTTTGAATAATTGGGTGAAGTTGCAGCACGAATATGAGTGTTTCTTCTTTGTTGCCGATTGGCATGCGTTGACTACCCATTATGGTGATCCAGCTATTTTCGAGGAAAATGTTCTCGATATGGTTATTGACTGGTTAGCCGTTGGAGTCAATCCTGGATCGGCCGCTTTATTTGTTCAATCCAGAATTCCCGAACACGCCGAATTGCATTTGCTGCTGTCGATGTTGACGCCTCTGGGGTGGTTGGAGCGAGTGCCTAGTTATAAGGATCAGCAAGAAAAATTGCATGAAAAGGAGCTGGATACCTACGGCTTTCTTGGTTATCCCTTGTTGCAGGCGGCGGACATATTGATCTACCGGGCGGGTCACGTGCCAGTGGGTGCTGACCAGGTAGCTCATGTTGAGTTGACGCGGGAAACAGCGCGTAGATTTAATCATATTTATGGTCGTGAACCCGGTTTCGAAGAGAATGCGCAGGCGGCGATCAGGAAAATGGGGAAGAAATCGGCTCGCTTGTATTCGAATTTGCGCACGGCCTATCAGGAACAAGGGGATCATGAGGCGCTTAAAAAAGCCCAGGCCTTATTGAAAGAACAGCAGAATATATCCATTGGGGATAGTGAGCGGTTGTATGGTTACCTCGAGGGCGGAGGCAGGATGATATTGCCGGAACCCCAGTCATTGTTGACACCGACCTCAAAAATGCCGGGGTTGGATGGCCAGAAGATGTCTAAATCCTATGATAATACGATATGTCTGAGAGAACCGCTGGAGCAGATTGAAAAGAAAATCAGCACCATGCCGACAGATCCTGCGCGAGTGCGTCTGACCGACCCAGGTGATCCTCAGAAGTGCCCGGTATGGCAATTGCACCAAACCTACTCAGACCAGAATACCAGAGATTGGGTGATGGATGGCTGTAAGAATGCGGGTATTGGCTGCCTGGAATGTAAGAAGCCGGTTATTGATGCGATCATTGCGGAGTTGGAGCCGATTCAGAAAGAAGCGGCTCAGTACGAAAAAGATCCGGATATTGTGAGGTCCATCATCGCAGAGGGCTGCGAAACGGCCCGGGAATCAGCGAAAGAAACGATACAGGAGGTCAGAGATGCAATGGGACTCTCCAATTGGTAACAAAGCCTTTCCCAGGTGAGCTTTTCATTTGCAATTGAGGTAAAATTTCAGCCTTCATAAGAACTCAAAGTAGACCAGCAGATTGACCACTATCGGCGCCGAATCAGACACGGAAAACCATGAACCACAGGGGATTCCGGCTATCCTCGAAGAGCACGACCCTGATGCTCCGCAGCAGCAGGAATTGCCCTTCGCTTTCGTTGACGGTCAAGCGATCACCGAAATTCCTAAAGACCTTTATATTCCGCCTGATGCTCTGGAAATTTTCCTCGAGGCCTTCGAGGGACCGCTGGATTTATTGCTGTACCTGATCAAGCGTCAAAACATCAATATATTGGATATTAATGTGTCCGATATTACCGATCAGTATATGGCTTATGTTGATTTAATGGAGTCTTCGCAATTCGAACTTGCTGCCGAATATCTGGTTATGGCGGCGATGCTGGCGGAGATCAAATCCCGCTTTCTGCTGCCCAGACAAGAAGAGGAGGAGGAGGAGGAAAATGATCCTCGCATGCAACTCATCCGGCGCTTGCAGGAGTATGAGCGTTACAAACGAGCGGCAGAGGAACTCGACGAATTGCCGAGGATGGACAGGGATATTCATCGTGCGGGGGCGTCTCTGCCCGAACTCGAGCGGATCACACCGGACCCTGATATTGATTTAAACGAAATTTTGTTGGCTCTCTCGCGCGTTCTCAAGCGAGCAGACAATTATGAACATCACCATATTCAACTTGAAATGCTATCTACTCGAGAAAAGATGTCAGAGATTTTGGTGCGAATCTCTGACCATAAATTTGTGACGTTAGTTTCTCTGTTAATCCGCGAAGAAGGAAGGTTGGGTGTTGTCGTTACGTTTCTGGCAATTATGGAATTGATTAAAGATTCATTGATTGAAATTGTTCAGTCAGAATCTTTTGGGCCTATACATTTAAAATCTAGAAGTTAGAAGGAAGGACCTGATAGCACAACATGAGTGATGTAGATAACAAAGTTAAAATGATCGTAGAAGGCTTGCTGTTGGCAGCCGGCAGGCCACTTTCACTGGATAATATAATTCAAGTCTTCAGTGATGAGGAGAAGCCTGATCGCGATGAATTAAAAGGGGTGCTGCAAAGTATTTCTGATGAGTGTAACGATCGTGGTTTCGAACTTAAGGAAGTTGCCTCAGGCTATCGGTTTCAGGTAAAGCAGGATTTGAGTGAATGGGTAGCAAAGCTTTGGGAGGAGCGACCTCCCCGATATACGCGAGCCCTGCTGGAAACGCTGGCGTTAATAGCCTACCGACAGCCCATTACCCGTGGCGATATCGAAGAAATTCGCGGAGTTGGAGTCAGTTCCAATATTATAAGAACCTTACTGGATCGAGAATGGGTTCGCGTAGTAGGTCATCGAGACGTACCTGGGCGTCCAGCCATGTTTGCGACGACGAAGGGCTTTCTGGACTATTTTAATCTTAAAAATTTGCAGGACTTACCGCCGCTTTCTGAGATCAGGGAACTCGAGAAGAGAGACCCGGAACTTAATCTGGAAGATGACCTCGGAGATCGGCGGGTACTGGAATTGCCCGAAGACTCAATTGATGAGGGCAGTTATAAATTGAATGAAGCAGAGCTGGCAGAGTTGAGCGCCGAAGAAGAGGAGGCGGTGGCTTTATCCAGGAAGCCACTGGATGAGATTCTTAATCTGCCCTCCCAGCAGTCTGCTGATGCTGATGCTGATGATGCTGATGATGATTCTGATGCTGATGCTGATGATGATGATTCAGACGAGAATGAAGGTCGTGATGAACTTGATTTAGAGAGCCGCATAGAATTTGGTAGCGAGGATGCTTCGGGAATTGACGAAGACCAACTGGATGACATTGATTCTGCTGAGCATGAAGCGGACGATATGGAATATCCCCTTGCCGATGACGCAGATACAGAAACGGATGAGCTCTAGCTCTTGCTGAGCTAGTCAAAGTTTCACGACAACACTATTTAATACTCCAAATGATATCGATATGACTGAGAAGTTACAAAAAGTACTGGCGCGAGCAGGTTTTGGGTCGCGTCGGGAAATAGAAACCTGGATCGAAAAGGGTCGGGTAAAAATTAACGGCAAGATCGCTGTGATAGGTGATCGAGTGGATGACGAGGACAAGATAGTCGTCGATGGCAAAAAGCTGGCCCCGCAAAATAAAATTCGAGAAGAGCGCCGGGTGTTGTTATACAACAAACCAGAGCATGAAGTTACAACGCGCAAAGATCCCGAAGGAAGGAAAACAGTTTTTGATAAGTTGCCGGCACTGAAACATGGCCGATGGGTGGTTGTTGGTCGTCTGGATATCAATACCAGTGGCCTGCTTCTTTTCACAACCGATGGCGAGCTTGCTAATAAGCTAATGCATCCCAGTTCTCAAATTGAACGGGAATATGCTGTTCGTGTCTTGGGTGATGTGACGCCCGAGATGGTACAGGCGATGCACAAGGGTGTTGTTATCGAGGGCAATCTTTGTCGATTTACTGATGTGCAACATTACGGCGGCGAGGGTGTTAATCAGTGGTATCACGTTGTGTTGATGGAAGGTCGTAATAGAGAAGTGCGTAAGTTATGGGAATCTCAGGGAGTCAAGGTGAGCCGCTTGAAGCGAGTTCGGTTTGGCCCGCTTTTTATTCCCAGTACAGTGAGCAAAGGTCGCTTCAATGAGCTGGGAAAAGTGGAGATCGAAAAGCTGCTGAAGCTGGTCAGCCACGATTCAAATCAAACAATTAAAGCCCCAAGGCGATGACCGCAAGCGGGCGTGCTAAATTGCTTCAAATCCTCTGACGTTCAATGCCTGGCCATGTATCGGTTGAGCCTCTGGACTCATCAAGTACAGATACACCGGCATAATCGATTCCGCAGTAGGCTGTGTTTCTGGGTTTTCGGCCGGGTAGGCATCGCGTCGCATCGCTGTTCGTGTGCCTCCGGGGTTCAGGCTGTTTACGCGAATCGCGGTGGTATTTTCTACTTCTTCGGCTAAAGTTTGCATCAGGCCTTCCAGGGCAAATTTCGATACCCCATAGGCTCCCCAATAGGCGCGGCCGACACGGCCGACACTGGATGAGGTAAAAATCATCCGGGCATCCTGAGAACGACTTAAGGCGGGCAGTAAAACCTTGCTCAGATGAAATGCGGCGTTCACATTCACCTGCATGAGATCGCTCCAATCTTGCTCCGGGTAGAATTCTATCGGGCTTCTTGCACCAAGCAATGCGGCATTATGGATTAATCCATCGAGGCATTCGAACTGCTCATCCAGGGACGCGGCCAGTATTTTGTAATCCTCGATCGACGCTGACTTGAAATCGATGGGATGAATTATCACCTTGCCCGGGTGTAGTGCTTCGATCTCATCGTAAACCTGTTCCAGTTTACTCTGGGTTCGACCCAGCAGAATGACGTTTGCACCATGCTCAGCAAATGTTTTGGCGCAGACTTTTCCGATTCCATCCCCGCCTCCGGTTATCAGAATCGTCTTGTTACTAAGGAGGTTGCTCGGCGCTACATATTGAAAGGTCATATCAGGCAAACTTTAACAAATTTAATAGGGATTCTGTTTGGTCTGCCGATTGTAAAATAAAATCTGCATACCATTCTTCAACTTTTGCATTTTCAGATAAATAGCCATAAGCAGCAGCTATCGCTATGACGTCGGCATTCTTGGCAGCCTGAATATCGCGAATATGATCGCCTATATAGACTGTGCGTTCCGTACCGCAGCCTAATTTTTGGCAGGCCAGTAATATTGCTTCTGGATGGGGTTTCCGTTGCATCACGTGATCGGGGCAAATCAATACGCCACAGCGGTCTGTAAGTCCTAGCATCTCGAGTAAGCGGACGCTGTATTTTTCCGGTTTGTTGGTCACTATTCCCCATGGAATATTTTGCTGCTCCAATTTTATCAACAACTCATTGAGTCCCGGGTAGAGTGTTGCCTCGGTTGTTGCTAATTGCAGGTAATAAAGATCGAGCAGACGCTGATTCAGTGAGGGAAAGTCTTGATGATCTTCTTCGATATCAAATGCCAGTTTTACCAGAGCGCGAGCACCATCTGAAACGGTATGATAAATCGATTCAGAAGAGATGGGAGGTTTATCGTGTTCCTGTAGAAGTTGATTTACAACTTTAACGAAGTCTGCGGCGGTATCGATTAATGTCCCATCCATATCGAATAGCACGCATTCTATGGAGGTTTCCAGTTCTTGCTTCATTCGGGAGTGCTCTCAGGTTTGGACTCTGGTTTGTGCTCTTCTTTGGACTCTTCCTTGAACTCTCCCTTGGAATAACAGGCGATATAATTCACGTCGATATTGTCCTGCAAGGAATATTTGCGTGTCAGCGGGTTATAGCCCATGCCGATCTGAGCTTCGAGTTCCAGATTACTTTCGCGGCACCAGGCGGCCAATTCCGAGGGCTTGATGAATCTTGCATAGTCATGGGTGCCTCTGGGCAATAGGCGAAGAAGATATTCGGCGCCGAATACGGCAAACAGGTAAGCTTTAGGATTTCGATTAATGGTTGAGAAAAACACCACACCGCCCGGTTTTACCAGATCGTGACATGCCTGTATCACGGAAGAAGGAGTGGGCACATGTTCGAGCATTTCCAGACAGGTCACCACATCGAACTGCTGCGTTCGAGTCGCCGCGAATTGTTCCGCAGATGACTTCTGATAGTCGATGTCCAGTTTGCTTTCAAGCTGGTGCAATCGCGCTACAGCCAGAGAGGCATCGGCCATATCGATGGCCGTCACTTCTGCTCCATGGTGTGCCATGGCTTCGGCTAAAATGCCTCCACCGCAACCCACGTCAAGCACTGTTTTTCCCGCCAGGTTAATTCTACGGCTTATGTAATTCATCCGTAGCGGATTTATCTCATGCAGTGGTTTGAACTCGCTATCGGGATCCCACCAGCGAGAAGCCAGGCTCTCAAATTTGCGTATCTCTATTTCGTCTACATTTTCCATGGTTCGGTTCAAGCCTTCTGTGCTTCCAGTATTTGCTTTTGCCATGCACGGGTTGTCGTTTTAATTAGCTGGCTGTCCAGGGTTTTTAGCTCACCTTCTTCCAATAACAACTCACCGGCGCACCAGACATGAGAGACTTGTGACGCCTGAGTCGCATAGATCAACTGGGACAGCGGGTTATATACCGGCATGCTGTTTAAACTGTCTAAATTAACGGCGGTGATATCGGCGTACTTTCCTATCTCCAGGCTGCCGATCAAACTATCCATGCCCAGCGCTCTGGCGCCGTTTATGGTTGCCATTTCAAGCGCTTGTTGCGCGGGTAGCGTACTGGCATCGTTGGCGACGGCCTTGGCTAGCAGGGCCGCTGTTCGCATTTCAGAGAACATATCCAGGTCATTGTTGCTGGCACTACCATCCGTGCCGAGCGCTACATTAACACCGTTGGCCACTAGTTTGCTGACTTCACAAAACCCGCTTGCCAATTTCAAATTGGATTCCGGGCAGTGGATGACATGGGCACCGTAGTCAGCCAGTAATGCAATCTCTGCTTCATTTAACTGAGTCGCATGTACACACACCAGGCGTGGGCTGACTAGCCCCAATTCGGCGAGGCGCTGTAAGGGCCTGCGGCCATCGGCTTTGACCGCATCTGCTACTTCCTGAGCGGTTTCGTGGACATGCATATGGATAGGGATGTCTAATTCTTCGGCGAGCATGGAGAGTTTCTGTAGCGGTGCATCGGACACTGTATAGGGAGCGTGAGGGCCGAATGCCGTGTGTACTAATTCACTGTTCCGGTAATCATCATGTAAAACGGTGGCCTTGAA
>JABMOK010000025.1 GCA_013204155.1 Pseudohongiella sp.
CCTTGCCTTACCTTGCCTTACCTTGCCTTACCTTGCCTTACCTTGCCTTACCTTGCCTTACCTTGCCTTACCTTGCCTTCCCCTACCCTACTCTATTCCAGCGGAAGATTGACAACTTATGAATGGGGTACTGATTGGTCTTCAACAGGAATAAAGTCCTGTTTATTACACACCGCACAATCTGGACACACATAATCATCTGGCAACGATTCAAATTTTGTCCCTGGCGGATAACCTTCGTATTCGTCGCCCAGCAGCTCGTTAAACTGATAACAGCAACCGGGGCACTGATAGATTTCACTCGTCATTGAATTTTTGCCTCAAGCGCTTCCTCGCTCGATGCTTGCTCTTGCTCGATCCCTGCATATCTCTGCATCAGTTTTTCCTGCTTGCCGGGCTGAATATTTATCTTTGTCATATCACCTTGTATATGGGGCAAGGCCAGCAATCTCGGATCCATGATCTTGAACCACAACCAGGGTATATAGGCCAGCAAAAACATTCCGAAGTATCCATTGGGCAACTGCGGCAAATTTTCAAAATTCCTGAGTGATTGATAGCGACGCGTGGGATTGGCATGATGATCAGAATGACGCTCCAGATGGAACAGTAACAAATTTGAATAAATATGATTGCTGTTCCAGGAATGCCAGGGCTGGCAGCGTTCAAACCGGCCATCCTCTTTCTTCTCCCGAAGCAGGCCATAATGCTCGATATAATTGGCGCTGGTCAGCTGCCACCACGCAATCACATTGTGAATAACTAAAAAGGGAAGCATGATCCAGCCGAAAGCGAATAACAGGCTTAGTTGAATAAGCAACGCAATAGCGTGGGATTGAAGAATGGCATTTTGCCAATGCCAGACGCCAAGCCCCTGACGCTCCAACCGTTGTCGCTCAACCTCCCATCCGCGTTTAATTGCGCCGGGAATTTCGCGCAAAACAAACTGATAGATGGTTTCCCCCATACGCGCACTGGCGGGATCTGCCGGCGTAGAGACGTCACGATGATGACCCCGATTATGTTCTATACAAAAATGGCCATAGGCGGGTACGGCCAATACTATTTTGGCCAGGTTTCGCTCCAAGCTGGATTTTTTATGACCCAGCTCGTGGCCAGTATTAATACCTAAACCGCTACCAACACCGACCGAAACGGCGAGAATAATGAAGCCCCACCAACTGAGATCTTGCGTGCCCGCCCACCAGGCGGCACCGATCAGGGCGACGAAGTGCAAGGGAACGGTTAAATAGGTGAGTATCCGATAGTAATTATCCTCGTCCAATTGAGGAACCACCGCTTCCGGCGGATTGTTTTTATCCTCCCCGAAAATCCAGTCGCTGAGCGGCCCGCCGACATAGGTCAACACCAGGGGCAACAACAAGCTCACCTCAAGCCCGGTCCAAGCCATTAGGCAAACTCCGGTGAGTGGCATCAGGGGATAGAATAAGGAACTGAGCCAAAGGTATCGCTTGCGGTCGATGTACTCTATGGTATTACCGTTCGACTCAGTTACTGTGAATGCTTTCATTCGCAAATCCTTGCAGCCGAACATTGGCTCGGAGATATTGAGTTCCAATACTAACCAAGCATGGGCGCTATTTCTACAACTTGTAGCGCATTTTAATTTCCCTGTTTTAACACAAACCTATAAATAGGGGCTCGGTAATCTTGTTTTTTCTTTAGGGGATCAGTGTTGATTTCTACTTTGGCCTCAGTCCAAATTGGAGCCATTGATACTTTACTGGAATGCTTCTTTTCCGAGAAACTATCTGTTCCCCGGCTTTACTGAACCGGGAAATTAATTCTATAGCTTGACCTAAATCAACTTCATTTGGGCATTAGTTCTTACTATAAACATCCTGCATCCTTGAATGCTTGTTCGTGAGGGATGTAGATTGTGTGTTCAATAACCGGCATCCAGGCTGAAGGGTAATTTTATGATTATTGAAATACGTGAAAGTATTGATTTAGACGCGATTTATTCGGCTTCTATCGATTTAGAAGGTTTGCATTACACTCCCGGCATGGAAGATGCCAATGCGATGGCCTGGCAAAATGCAGTTGAGGCCGGTGTTTTGCCTGAGGATTCCCGCGTTACCGACTATATTTATACGGTTGTTGATGCCGAATAACTTTACATATTGATCTGTAGCGTAAGATTGAACAGACTTCTATTCAGAGGAGCTTAGCAAAGTGACTAAACACTATATTGTCGTAGCGGAAAGTACGCGAGCAAAAATATTTTCTTTCGAAAAAAGATCGCAAGACCTGGTAGAAATTTGTGATCTCGAACATAGTCAGGGACGGCGCAGAGAATCGGAAATCAATTCTGACAAACCGGGCAGGACCGTGGGGGGCGGCATTGGCTCTCACCACAGCCTGGGCAGCAATCATCAAGACAAGACTTACGAAGGCCACATTTTCGCCGGGGAGATTAGTGCCTTGCTGGAAGCTGATCGCACTAACCATAAATATGAGGGTTTGATACTGATAGCTCCGCCCAAGTTTCTTGGCGAGCTGAGAAACGAATTAACAGCCGCTTGCAACAAACTGGTCATCGACTCCATTGATAAGAATCTTGTTCACTGCTCCAATAGAGAATTATTGAGCTATCTTGGCTCAGTTTGAACCGCTATTATTGTCAGCTATCAAGACATGCCAGTTAACAAAGTCCGACATTTCCGCAATCAGGTATCCCTTACGGCACCCGGGAGTCGAGTAAGACTTACCATTATCCATGATGGCAGGATCCATCGCTGCCATGGCCGGAATTCAATCGGGCGATAGAGGAGAGTATTGAGCCATGACTTTTATCAAACATCCTATCGATGTGGGCGAACCCATACCGGAGCTGAATAACTCACCGCTCATCCTCGATATCAAGGATGAGCGGGAACTGATTGAAAGCGAAATACCCGAGGAGCGTATTTGCTATTTCAATGGGGAAAGTTATACACATGGCAGCACTATCAAAAGCAACGGTATTATTCTGCAGTGCGATCGCGGGGTATGGGTGCAAACCGAGATGAAGAATGAGTTTTAATTCTGCCAATAGCATTGCCGAACGAATCCTGACGCCGCTTTTCTAATTCAATACTGAATCCTCACACAGGCCTGAATAAGCAGGAATCCTGCAAAACAGGTATTGGCAAAGCCAAGCACTTAATGCACGCGAGCGCTTTCAGCTTATACAGCGATACCCGTCATTTCAGATCGAAGCTCATCGAAATTGTAAAAATATGCGCTGAATATCCGGGGCTCTGATTCCCCAGCAACAATATATTCGACAGCGTATCCACCCCCGCCCCATCCAGCGCCCAATCATTGGACTTATAACGTTCGTAAAAATAGCGGATGGATAATTTTCTGCCCGGCTGCAACTGGTAATTACTTTTTACTGAAACAGTAGAAATCTTGGTATTGTTGTCGGGAAAAGGCAGGAATGGCTGACCCGTACTGAAGGGGTCTGTTTTGGTTTTCGCATCGCTGAAACTGGCATCCAGTGATAGATCCAGCTTATCTTGCATAAACTTCCAGTCGACTCCGGTACCGAAGGTGTTAATTACATCTTCGCTTTTCATGATCCAGTTATTAGCAGGATCTCTCACCGACTCGGGATAGAACGGGGTGGGACTGCCGCCGCCACGACGGGCAAAACCCATTTGCCGATTGAGATAATTATCGTAATTGTAATACACACTGGCGGTCCAGTTAGCATCAGGGCTGTAGGACAAATCGGCGGCAAGATTCCGTTTTTTTGATTTCTGCAGACCAACTTTCGCATCGGGATACTCATCGTCGGCCAACAATACCAACAGGCTTAGACCAATCTCATCAGACGGATAGATATTCAGGTTGGCGCTCGCTTCATCGCGGTTTCTCTCGCTCAAATGAAATCGCCGCAGAAACGGATCGTTCTCAAACAACGCATCGCCAACCAGGGTAGCGATATAGTCAGGATTGTGTCCCGTAGTAAAAGGCACCGTGCCATCATAGTTGGAAGCGTTCCGTTCCGAGCGCGTCAGTTTTACCCAGCCACTGGCGATGGTAGAAGGGGTGAACTTCAGCTTGATAAACCCTGTGTCTTCTTCGGTTGTTGCCACGTCCACCATACTCCGATCAGTTTCCTGATACTCATAGCCCGCCGACAGACTGGTCTTGCCACTTAAGCGATAGCTTACATCCGCACTGAATTTGTCCCGCTGCAGATTATAGATTCGATTGATTCTAGCATTGCTACTAAGCAAGCCTTGCTGGGTCACCGCGTCACCAGGCATGCGCTGGTAAATATCCTGTGGCGTCTTGTTGTCCCGCTCCCGATAGCTATAACGCAGGCGCAAGGTGCTGCGGCGGTTAAGCCGGGTAGAGAAATTCAAGTTGCCTACCAGGCTGTCTACCCGACCATTAAGATCCTGTCTCGGCAGCGCTGTTGTTGCTTGAAGCACGCTGCTGTAAGGCAGAAAACTATCATCCTGCTCCAGCCTTGTGGAAACCACACTGCCACTCAGGCGAGTACTGCTGCCAAAGCGATGGGCGGCGGAAAAGGAAAACTGGGAAGATGTATTATCTGGCTCAAGCGCCATTTGTCCAACGGCGCCATCACTGAAATTGGCGCCTGGGGCCCACTGTGAATTATTAAAAGGATTGTCAAAGCGCAGCGCCTTATCTTTGTTGCTGAACAGCATGGCATTGTAGCTGACACTATATTGAGTAGCCTGACTACCATAACTCAAGCCAAGGGTTAGCTCGTCGGTTTGAAAATCAATCGGTCGAGCCAGCATCGAGCCGCGCGGATTTCCGCCACTACTCCCGAAGATGCCACCCAGGGTGTTGCTACCCTCCTTGGTTTCGTGGCGGTACTCGCTCATCAGCTCCCATGACTGATTAAGTTGCCATTCAAGACCCGCGTTAAAGCGTTGCCGCTGTTTATCAATATTTACTTGCTTGAGACTGGAGGATAAGCTGCTTAACCCTGAGGTTGAACTGGCGCCTACCCAATCTGAGGGCAGTGTCTGTGTTGCAGAGCCACTGCCATTGAAAGGTGTGCGTCCATCGTTAAAGCGGTAATGGGGAATCTGATCATAATTAGCCGACAGCGAAAAACTGCCCCAGCGCCCATAGGTCGCCGCCAGAGAGCCTGTTTCCAACCCCAGATTTTTGCCACTCACACTCCAGTAATGATCGTTCCCATCGCCAGCCTGGCTCTGCAGCGAAAATCCACCTACGCCGAAGCTGCCGCGGCGGGTAAGCCCGGTGTACTGTCCAAGCTGATAAGAATCGGCACTGTTATAGCCCAGACCAATTTCTACCGACGAAGTTTCGGCGAGCACCGACATCGACCATGCTGGGGCGAATACCAACACTGCCACCAGCACGCTCGGAGTTGGCAGACTGCCGCGACTCAATTGATTGAACATAGGCTGGCTTCCTAACGGGTCAGACGTGAGCCTGAGGGATGATTCGAACCATGTACCTCGGTATGACAATTGGTACAGGCGCTCCCTAACAGTTGCTGCGCGGCACCCACCACTGGAATATCGTCACCGCTGTATACGGTGCTGGGGTGATACGCCTCGGAGTGACAGCCTTGACAGAGGAACGGTGGGCGCACAGACAGCATCGAGGCCTGAGTTGTGCCATGAGGATTATGGCAAGTAGTACAGTCTTCGCTTACCGGCTGATGCTCCCATAAAAAAGGCCCACGCTTTTCTGTGTGACAGGTCGTACAGGTTTCATTGACCGTGCTTTTCGCCAGCAAGGACTCCGCATTCGAACCATGGGGATTGTGGCAGTCAGCACAGGTCATCAAGCCTTCTTTCAGAGGGTGATGGCTGCGTCGGTTTAACTGTGAACGCTTCTCCAGATGACAGCTCATGCAGGTGTCAATGTCGGGCAACAGACTCCCTGTGGCATTTGGGCCAGGATGAATGGTATGGCAACTGACACAGGCCAGGTCGGCAGATTCGTGGACGCTGGCGGCCCAGAGTACTCTATCCTCTGTCTGATGGCAGCTGAGGCAGGCCTGGTTCTGTGCCTCAACACTACTCGAGGCAAACAGACCGCCGCCTGCCCCGAACACCACCGTCGGCGATTGCAGGGCACTGACATGATTCGGGCTGGCGCCATGACAACTTTCACAATCATGGGTAGCAAAGGGAGAACCGGGAATCGAGCTATTGCCATGCTTGGTGGTTAATACCGAGGTCACGGTGGGGTTATTGTGGCAGACCAGACAGGTGTCGGCTCCGCGTACTGCAAATTGCTGATCCTGTGTGTCCTGAGTTTGTGCCATGCTTGGCTCGATAGACACCAAGAGTCCCACGGCCATGGACAACACCGTCACTACAAACAGAGCCACTGTCACGGAAACGATCTGTTTGCTTTGCATTAACAAAACTCCTCGATAAATTGACCTACAGGTGCCGCACAAGACTAAATTATCCTATGCCTAAGCGGTTGATTTGGCGCAAATAATCAGACGAATAACAATATTACAGCCGAAACTTGCTTACCGCATCTCTTACTGTATATTGCTTTTGCCGCTGTTTAAAGGCAGAGCCTAAAAATTGAGGCGCAATACAGGCTTGGTCGCTTGTTATTACCCACTACTGCCCGCAATCGAATTAGCAAAATAATTAAGCGTATTGGCCGATTTGGCCGCTATACAGAGCAGAACCATTTAGAAAAATCGCGAAATCCATAGCGCATTCTGCAGCACCCTTAAACTGGATTGCTCGCCGCGTCCCCGCAAGGGTTCGCCTGACTCGCTTATTGATGAGCACAGCAGACTCTCTGCAATAGACGGAACTTGATTCATGTTAAAAATATTTCGCTTCTTAAAACCCTGGCGTTGGTCCATCACTGTTTTATTGGGCCTGGTATTTTCCCAGGTATTATCGGATTTGTTTTTACCCACCCTGATGGCAGACATCATCGACAAGGGCGTGATGCGCGGCGACACCGATTATATAATGCGTATCGGCGGCTTCATGTTACTGATTACGGTGTTCAGCATTAGCTGTGCCGTAGCGTCGAGTTGGATATCTGCCAACGTTGCCGCCGGTTTTGGCCAGAGCTTACGCTCTGCGGTGTTCACCAAGGTTTCGCTGTTTTCACTGCATGAATTCGATCAATTCGGTGCATCAACTTTAATTACCCGTGCCACCAATGACATCACACAGGTGCAGATGGTGAGCATTATGATCGCCCGCATGTTGCTGATGGCGCCGATGCTGGCCCTTGGTGGCATCATCATGGCCTACCTGAAAGATCCCCAGTTGACCTGGATATTGGCAGTGGCGGTACCGGCGCTGATTGCGCTGGTGCTGATGATTGCGCGCAAGGCCATTCCCCTGTTTTCATCGATACAAATAAAAATTGATCGGCTCAATGTGACACTGCGCGAAGCACTCAGTGGCGTGCGGGTAATTCGCGCATTCAATCGTGTCGACCATGAGCAGAAACGCTTCGAGAATGCCAACGACGGTCTGGCCGACACCTATATTTCCGTTAATCGTCTGATGGCCTTTATGATGCCCGGACTGATGTTGATTATGAATTTGACTACCCTGTCCATACTCTGGTTTGGATTTGATCGTATTGAGGCGGGCACCTTGCAGTTGGGTAGCCTGATCGCCTTCACTCAATATGCGATGCAAATATTATTCGGCTTCATGATGATGTCGATGATGTTCAACATCTTGCCGCGTGCGCAGGCGGCCGCCGTGCGTATCGATGAGATATTACAACTGAACCCGAGCATTGTTGATCCGGCAAATCCACAAACATCTACCGCCGCAGCCGCCATCGAATTTAAAGCCGTTGATTTTCGCTATCCCGGGGCAGAAGTGCTGGCATTAAAAGGCATCAGCTTTCGCGCAGAACCGGGGCAGGTAACCGCCATTATCGGTTCCACCGGTGCCGGAAAATCGACGCTTACTCGAATGATCCCCCGTTTCTACGATGTCGAAGCCGGCCAAATTCTATTGGCCGATCTGGATATTCGTGACTACGCACAGCAAGCCTTGCGTCAACGTATTGCCTATGTCCCACAACAAACAACACTGTTCAGTGGCTCACTAAAAAATAATTTACGTATCGCTGACCCGAATGCCGATGAAGCGCAGCTAACATTGGCCGCCACTACCGCTCAGGCCATGTCCTTTATCGGCGAACTGGACGGTGTTTGGGATCACGAATTACAGCAAGGGGGCAGCAACTTATCCGGCGGACAAAAGCAGCGTCTGGCGATCGCAAGAGCTTTGCTGCGCAAGGCCGATGTGTATCTGTTCGACGATTGCTTCTCGGCACTGGATTTCAAAACCGATGCCAAACTGCGCGCCGCCCTCAAGAGAGATGTGCGGGATGCCACAGTAATCATCGTCGCCCAGCGCATTGGCACGGTGATGGATGCAGACCAGATACTGGTCATGGACGAAGGTGAAATAGTTGGCCGCGGCACCCACGCGCAATTATTGCAAGAGTGCCCAACCTATCAAGAAATTGTCGCCTCCCAACTCCGTGCGGAGGATGCCGCATGAGCCAGGTTAAAAGCCAACAGAACCAACGCCCCGCTGCTGGAATGATGGGCCGCGGCCCAATGGGAATGATGGGCGCACCGACGGCGAAGGCGAAACGCTTCCGCCCAACCCTGAAACGCCTGCTCACCTGGTTCCAGCCTTTCAGGATGCGCCTGCTCATGGTATTCGTGCTGGCGATTCTCAGCACCGGTTTTACCATCGCCAGTCCGAAATTAATGGGCAGCGCGATTGATATAATCACCCAGACCCTGATGCTTCGTCTTTCTGGTCAGGCTGCGGAATTCGATAATCAGGCGATTGGGCAAGTGCTGCTCTGGTTGCTAAGCTTTTACCTTCTATCTTCGCTTTTTATGTTCTGCACACAATGGATCATGGCGGGCGTGTCCCAGCGTACGGTGCACGCGATGCGCAATGCCGTGGGCGCCAAACTACGTCGCCTGCCGCTGAGCTATTATGACAGTCACTCCCATGGCGATATTTTATCCCGCGTGACTAACGATCTGGACACCATCTCCACCACCTTGCAGCAAAGTGCTACTCAGGCTATTACCTCGGTGATCCAGTTAGTTGGCTTCATCATTATGATGCTCACCATTAGCCCTGCGTTAACTTTGGTCGTTATCGCCACTTTGCCGCTGTATGCAGTGGCGACTGTTTTTATCGCAAAGAAATCTCAGTCTCATTTCGTCGCCCAACAAAAACATCTGGGCCAGTTATCGGGCCATGTCGAGGAAATGTTTTCCGGCCAGGTAGTAGTGAAGGCATTTGGACATGAAGAAAATTCAATCAATACGTTTGAAACTATCAATGAAAATTATTCTCAAGCCTATCGACGCGCTAACTTTATTTCGGGCATTATTTTCCCGGCGATGAGTTTTATCTCCAACCTGGGTTATGTGCTGATTTCAGTAGTCGGTGGACTGTGGATTACCAGTGGCCGACTGTCTGTCGGCAGCATCGTCGCGTTCATTCAATATTCACGCTCCTTCACTCAACCCATATTGCAAACCGCGAATATTGCTAACATCTTGCAAAGCACCATTGCCTGCGCCGAACGTGTGTTTGAAATTCTGGACGAGCAAGAAGAAAAAGATCCAGTGCTAAGCCGTTTCACACCGAAGCCGCACAAGGAACAGGAATTACGTGGCGCTGTGCGGCTTAACAATATCTCCTTTCGCTACCAAGCCGACCAGCCACTAATCGATGGTTTGTCTCTGGATGTAGAACCTCGACATATTGTGGCCATTGTGGGCCCAACCGGTGCGGGTAAAACTACGCTGGTTAATTTGCTGATGCGATTTTATGAACTGGACAGTGGTGACTTTTCGATCGATGGTCAACCCGCGCAGGAACTCTCTCGCTCCGAATTACGCAGCCGCTTCGGTATGGTGTTGCAAGACACCTGGTTATTCGGCGGCAGCATCTACGAGAATATTGCCTTTGGCCGACCGGACGCCACCGACGATGAAGTTATCGCGGCCGCAACGGCGGCCCATGCCGATCACTTCATTCGCACCTTGCCCGATGGTTACCAGACGATACTGAATGAAGAAGTCAGTAATATTTCCCAGGGACAAAAGCAATTACTGACAATCGCTCGCGCGATATTGGCCAACCCGGATATTCTAATACTGGACGAGGCGACCTCCAGCGTTGACACCCGCACCGAAATGCAGATTCAGCAGGCGATGAAAAAACTGATGAAGAATCGCACCAGTTTTGTCATTGCACATCGCTTGTCAACTATTCAGGACGCGGAAAAAATTCTGGTGATGAACGAGGGAAAAATTATTGAACAGGGTACGCACGTGGAACTGATGGCGCTAAGAGGATTCTATTATGAATTGTTTTTATCTCAGTTTTCAGAACCGCAAGCAGCATTGGCGAGCTAACGCGTTAATGCACGGCATTGCTTTGCCAGCATTAACTGCCTGCACCTGGCAGGACTGATTCTCCACTGGGTTAACCACGAGTCCTTGTTTATACTGGCTCGCGCGCGTTGTGTTCTATTCCCTGCCGTCCTTAGTCTTCACTGGCTCCCTCTGCAAGCAGAAGAACCACCACTGAACCGTAGCGGCGAGCCTTGGCAAAACTGAGCGCCGTCTGATTCGATGCATCTTTCAAGTTGAGATCTACTCCAGCTTCAATTGCAATCCTGGCGGCATCATAAATAAAAGATTCCCTATCCTGACCGAGTCGTCCGGCGCGTCGGTCAGCGTTGCCCCAGCTTACTCCCAGCCGTCTGTGCCCCATTCCCACAGCGGCCATCAACAGGGAAATTTCGCCCTCCTCGGCGATATAGTCTTCAGCGCTCGCCCTGTCTGCCCCACCCTGCGTCGCGGCGGCAACCTGCCCGATACTACGCTGCGCCGGGTAGCTGACATTGTTGCCGATCAGCGGATCGGCACCATGCTGCAGCAACAGCTGCATGATTTCTGGCTCCGCAAATCTGGCCGCCAGCCACAGCGGCGTCGCGCCTATCAGCGCCTCATGAAAGTGATAATCGGCCGACTGACGGCGGACGGGCGTGGCGCGCTCGAGCAGTAAGTCCGGGTTGGCACCATGCTCCAGTAGAACCTTTACTGCCTCTGGATTTCCGCGCAGAACAGCAGCGTGAAGTGCAGTATGCCCGCTGGCGGCATTATCAGCATCGGCACCGTTGTCCAACAGAAACGCCAGCAACTGCGCATTACCACCGTGCACCGCCATGATGACTGAGCTGGTGCCAAATGCCGACACAGCATCGACATCGCTACCGGCTCCTACCAGCAACTGGGCCGAACGCAGATCACCGGATCTGGCGGCAAACATCAAGGCAGAATTGCCCCCTTCCTCAATCCAGGTCTTGTAAGCTGGATGGCTGTCCTGGGGCTTTTCGGTTTTCACATACTGGGTTCGCAGCAAAGTTCTGGCATCCACATCGGCACCGAAATCCAGCAGCGCTTCAACTACCGCGGGGTGTCCCTGATTCGCCGCCCACATCAAGGCTGTCTGATCTCTGGTAACAGCCCCATTGGGGTCGGCACCGGCGGTGAGAAGTTGTCTAACCACATTCCCATTGCCGGAACGGGCCGCCGTCATTACCAGGGTTTCGCCAGAATTCAGCGCGGCCCTGGCGTCGGCACCTGCACCCAGCAGCACTTCGGTCATATCGGCGCTGCCGTTCTCGGCCGCCAGCCACAACGGCGTCACCCCAAGATCCGTAGTGGCGTTAACGTTGGCCCCAGCACCGATCAAGCTTTTCGCGCTGTCAAAATTATCGTGATAACTGGCCCAGTGCAGGGCGGTACTGCCATCCCCATAAATTCCATTGACCTCCGCTCCATCCCTCAACAGGGTTTGCAGCAGGGGCCAATCGGCATCCTTTGCCGCTGCCACCACGGGCGGCATGCTCTGACCGAACACTTGAGCCGCAAACACGCTTGCCCAAAGTAGAATTAGTTTTCGCCATCCTGTTATCATGATTGTTCTTGACCCTCTGTTCTTGACCCTCTGTTCTTAAACAGATTGTGTGTCTATAGAAAGCGGCCCGGTACTACCGCCTATGCTTTCGACTGGAATATTAAATTTATGCATCAGGGTTAACAACAAGTCAGCCATAGTAGGCTCGTCTTTATACTGCAGATGCGCGCCTCCCTGTAGCCAACCGGCTCCACCGCCCATAAGCATCACAGGTAAATTGATACCCGAGTGAATCGTGCTATTCGACAAACCGGCACCGTAAAGAATCGTCATATTGTCTAACAGGGTGCCATCCCCCTCCGGAATTGCCGCAAGCTTGTCCAGATAATTGGCAAACAGTTGGGTGTGATAACTGTTGATCCTGGACATCTTCTCCAGCAGCTGCGGATTATTATTGTGGTGAGACAGCGGGTGATGGGCATCGGGTACGTCAATCTGCGGATACGGACGCGCGCTCTGCTCTTTACTCATCATGAAGGTAATGACGCGAGTCAGATCGGTTTGCAATGCCAGCACCTGTAAGTCTTGCAGAATCTCCATGTGTTCGTCGAAATCCACCGGCACACCGGCCGGCTGAGCAACTTCCGGCAGATCCAGATCGATCTGTTCTTCGGCCTTTTGTATGCGTCGTTCGATATTACGCACCGAATCTGTGTAACTGTTCACCAGGTGTCGGTCTTCTGCACCAAGCTTGGACTGCAAACCTGACAGCCTGCCCAGCACAGCATCGAGGATGCTCGACTGTTGCCTCAACCTGACTTCCCGCGCCCCCTTTGCGGTGCTGCCACTGTCGCCGAACAGGCGTTCAAATACTGATCGAGGATTGTGTTCCATGGGCAATGGTTCCATATCACCCGCCCAGGAAAGGGTGTGGGTGTAGACACAACTCAGATTTACCGTACAGGCACCGGCGAGAGCCGGCGCATCCATGGAGAGCTCAAGCGATGAAAGCTGCGTCTGTTTCCCCAACTCCCTGGCAATCAACTGATCCGCCGACACGCCCGCGAGGATCTCGACTTCGTTCCTGCCTCCTCGAGTCACCCCGGTCAAGAATGAACCACCCGCTCCGGCGTGGGCGACATTCCAGTTCGCCTTGAGTCCTGACAACACCAGCATCTTCTCTTTATAGGCAGCCAGGGGTTGCAGAATCGGCGTCAGTTCGAAGTCGCGTCCCGTAGTTTTGGGGGTCCAATAATCCATGGCCATGCCATTCGGCACATACACAGTTTGAAAACGATGAATAGGTGCAACGGCCTTGCCCTGGGCAAATGCGGGGGTCATAGCATCCAACATCGGCAGAGCCAATGCGGCACCCGCGCCCCGCAGCACAGTGCGGCGGGAAATCGCCTTGCCGGGACCGATAGTTAACGTTCGAGTCCTTTTCTTCATGCTGTTGCTACCTCACTGTATTCGGTTATCTGTCGTTGCATCGATTTAAAATGGCCGCCGGGGAATACCGGACTCCGCCCGCCATGGCCTCAGTCGGCCGAGTTCAGAGGCGCCTTCTCTGTGTTGTTGTCTAAGTTGTTGTCTAAACTATTATCGGTCATTTCCGCCCGCTTCATACTCATCCTGAAAGAAGGACTCTGAACAATCCCCAGCACCAGAGATGACCAGCTATAGTCATCGGCGGCGGCCTGACGAACGATCTGCCTTATCGCCGGTTGATCGTAGTATTCAACCCGATGCCCCAGCGCGTAGGCCATCAACTTCTCGGTCAGTGTGTGGGTGAAGCGTTCGGGCCGACCCAGCATCCAATCGCGTAGATCGGCGAAACCTGCAAACTCGACCCCACCGGGATAGGTGCCGTAGGGATCAACCGGATTCCCGCCTTCATCAAAATCACGCCAGGCGCCAATCACGTCGAAATTTTCCAGCGCAAAACCCAAGGGGTCGATCACCGTATGGCAAGTCGAGCAGATTGGATCGGCTCTGTGTCTTTCCAGTCGCTCCCGGATTGAAGCGGGCGCTTGTCCCGCTTCGGCTTCCGGCAGAATCGGAACATTGGCGGGTGGTGGTGGTGGTGGTGTGCCAAGCATATTATCCAGCAACCACTTTCCTCGCAGCACCGGCGAGGTACGTCCCGGGTAGGAAGTCACTGTAAGCAAGGCGCCCTGGGCCAATAACCCGCCTCGCTGGGTAGTATCGGGTAGTGCCACCTTACGGAAGCGACTGCCATACACTCCTTCTATACCGTAATGCCTGGCAAGCCGCTCGTTTAGATAGCTGTAGTCTGCGCCCAGCAACTCCATGACACTGGTATCTTCCTTCAGGGTGCTCGCGATAAACATTTGAGTCTCTTGGCGAAAACCCTCGATCAGGCTCATATCATACTCGGGAAAAAGCACGCTATTGATCTGCACACCATCCAGGCGTCGCAGATTCAGCCATTGGGCGGCAAAATCCTCCACCAGGGTGGTAATCCCTCGAGAGTCGGCCAACATTCGTCTAACCTGCTGCTCCAGCACCCGCGGGTCGGAGAGTCGACCCTGCTCTGCCAGTTCCAACAGGGTCTGATCCGGAGCGGCACTCCACAGGAAGAACGACAGGCGAGAGGCCAATTCCAACTCATTAAGCGGAAACACTTCACCTGGCGCAAGTTGCTCTGGGTCGTCATAGCTACGAATCAGGAAAGCCGGATCGCTCAGCATAAATTCCAAAGCAAACTGCACGCCGGCGTCGAAACTGCCACCCTGTTCACGCCCACGGCTGTAGAAGCTGAGCAGTAATTGCATATCCTCATCGGTAACTGATCGGCGATAGGCCCGGCCCGCCATGCGTGACAGAATCTCGGTTGCGCAGCTGCTCTCTTCGACTTGTTGCTGTGGATAGCAGGAAAAAATCTGTCGTCGGCTGGGTGAATTGCCGATGGCTGAAACCGCCGTATAAGGTCCACCGATTTCCACCGAGTGAATCTTTTGATAATCCAGATAGGCTTCATCGTTGGCTTGCAGCCTGCCGCCCTGCACCGGCTGCGGAATACCCTCCGGCTCCAGCTGTTGCCGCACATAGGAAACCGTGACTTGTCGAGGTCCCGCCTGCACCGGCACACGAACTTCCAGGCCTGCTGCCGCCTCGGTGATCATGTACTCTTCCCAGTCTATGCTGCCCGGCTCGCCGGTACCGCTGAAGCTTAAGGGCGCTGGCGTTCCTGGCGCCTCGCCACCCACATCGAAACGTTGTAACAGACGACCATCGAGACGTACCTCGAGTTGCTGCGCCCAACCCAAGCCCTTGATGTAGTCCTGATAGTTGCGTTCCAGATGAATTCTGAACAGATACTCACCGTCGACAGGAAAATTATGCGAGACAGAGACGCCGCCGCGCGACCCGAATGGCATGTCCTCACTCTGACGCCAGTCCTGACTCATGTACAGCGGCACTTCGTAGGTGACTACACTGGGATTAAGCGGCGGCAGACCGGTGGCCAGTCGGGTTAGTTCACGCGCCACCGACATATAGCGCTCCATATGAGCCGTGGTAAAGGGCAAAGCATCTGCCATATTATCGAAGCTGCCGTCTGCCGTTGGATCGCCAGGCAGCAAGGTCATTACGTCGACATCGAGCCCCAGCAAATCATTAATGGTGTTGTTGTATTCGTAGCGATTCATACGGTGAAGCGGCGTAACTCGCCCCGGATTCGGGTTGGCCGCCCAGGCCTGATCCAGCTCGCTTTCCAGCCACGCGCTCATTATTTCGTAAGTTTCAAATTCTGGCCGTGGCATACCCGCTGGCGGCATCATATGTGCCCGCAACTTTTTGACCACCTTTTCCAGGTCTTCTGCATGATTCCCAGGCCTGGCAAAGTCGACATGCTGCAGGGAAAATCCCCCGCTGGCCAGGGCATCGCTATGGCAGACGAGGCAGTAGGAATTCACCACTTGTTGCATATCGGATGCTGCGAATGCGGCATCGGAGTCCTGGCTAGTCGACTGGGACAGACTCACGACTCCCCAGAAAGCCAGAAGCACGAGCAGAATAGCCAAACCAAAGGCGCCAATTCGAGGGGTCGCCCGCATTGAGATCACGTCTGCTGGACCTGTAATTGAGGCTTGATGAGGATGGCTAAGCGCATGGGTTTCTCTCTAAAACTGTTATCGTTATTTAACGGATAGACACTACATCAGGCGTGCTTTTACTGCAATATCGAGAACAAAGTTAGGGGCCGATTTATTCATTCGGCAAACTCGCCGGATAACGCCAACCTCATGATTTTATTCTTGTTTTCTATTCGCCCGCAGAAATGGCGGGCACGGCAACGGAGCAGCCTGATTTACCTGAGCGATATTTTTCAGATGAACGGAGAGGAAGGGGGAGGAAGGGAGAAAAATCAGTTAAGTACCAGGCTTCCTTGTTGATCCTTATCCAGCACCTCTCTTACAACGTCGGAAAATCTTTGAACCGGGAAAGGCTTGCTTAAAAAACTCGCATTACTTTCGCCCATTTCCTTAAGGGATATGATTTGGTCTGTATGACCTGACATAAGGAGAATTTTGGTAGAAATGTCAATTTTTTGCAGTTCCCGGTAAAGTTCCATGCCATTCATTTTTGGCATGATTACATCGGATACCACCAAATCAATCCCTTGCTCATTCTTACTAAAGATCTCCAACGCTTCGACTCCATTACCCGCTTCGAAGACTGTGTAACCTAAATTATTCAAAACAGTAGAGAGCAGGTGTCGAACAGCTTCATTGTCTTCAACCAGTAAAATGGCTTCATTCCCCGGCGTCAGTCCTACATTTCTCCTTTTCTCAGCCTTAATCTGCAAAAGTTGCGCGTTACTGTTATCCCGAGGAAAATAGATTTCAAAGCTGGTGCCAACACCCACGGTACTGAGCACTCTGATATAACCGCCATTTTGTTTTATAGCCCCATACACGGCAGAAAGCCCAAGTCCTGTTCCCTTTCCCTTTTCCTTGGTCGTAAAGAAGGGATCAAAAATTTTCGCAATGACATCTTTATCGATGCCACAGCCATCATCACTTATAACGAGCCTTACAAAATCACCTGCTGTAGCCAGGCCAAGTTCTCTTGCCTCCTTCGATGACATAATTATATTTTCAGTCTTCAAAGAATAGTGCCCGTTCCTGTCTAAAGCATCTCTTGAATTCACAGACAAATTCAGAATAATTTGTTCCAGCTGAGATCGATCGATCTTTATTGGCCATAGTGCTCGATCTTTTGCAACATCAATAGTGACTTCATCTCCCATTAAAGCTTTGATCAGTTGTTCGGAGCTCGACAGAATTTCATTGAGGCTCAGTACTTGAGGTTTGATCATTTGTTTACTGCTGATATCCAATAACTGACTGGCTAATCGAGCCGCCTTTTGTGAAAAATCAAGAATTGTTTCCAACGCATTTTTAGTAGCCTCCTCGGAGGATACATTGAGCAGGCCGAGTTCGGCATGGCCCATTATCACCGCCATCAGATTATTAAAGTCATGCGCTATTCCACCAGCGAGACGGCCGACTGTTTCGACTTTTTGGGATTGATGCAATTGTTCGACCAGATTCTGCCGCTCATTCTCTGCTTCCTTGATGGTTCGAATATCACGCAGAATTACAGAGAAGTACTCAACATTTCCTAGACTATCTTTATGGGCAATTAAGACCTGGGAGCCTGGAATTACAGTGCCGTCCACGGTGACCAAATCTACTTCTGAACTACTGGTCCCACACCTGAATGCGTTTGGTGTTTCACAATTGATGTAAGCCGATGCGCTTTCTTCTGTATAAAAACCCACCCATCTCAGTTGTCTTATGTTCTCTTCTTCATCCAATGCAAGCAATTCGTAACCAGCACTATTCAATTTGATCAAAAACCCATCAATATCAATTGTAGCAACCAGGTCTGTAGTTGCTTCGGTGATCGCCAGTTGTCGAGCTCGCTGAGCCTTTGCCAGTCTGGAAGTTCGTTCAAATTGCCAATCTCTCATCACTATTTTTCCACCGCCACTGATAAGTATTTTACCGCGAACGTCGATAGTCTATATTTCCTGAGATGTACCAAAATCATTCTTGAGTCCCACATAAAGCTTCAAAGGCTTGCAAATATTCTTCGTAACTAGTATTTACGATCAGGCAGAATTTCTCTTCCGAAAGCTGCAATTTCTTCATAAAACCAGCTTCGACAAAATTGATATCATCCAGAGAAATCTGATTGGGGAATTTGAAGTTCAGTTGATCGCCCAAGTAGGCGGCGGAAAACATAACGCTTTGTTCGGCGGAGATTTTCTTGGATACATTTTGGTGATGGCTGGAAATTCTGATTGAGAACTGCGGCGGAAAATTCCACGCTTTGGCCATGGCGGCACCCACATCTGCATGATCAAATCCCAACATCTCTTTTTCTACTTCATAATCTAAACGATCAGATTCACGCATTTCATCTTGTACAACTTCCAACAACTCAGGCTCGCAATAGTAGAGTAAGAGTTTCCCTATATTAAGTAGGAGACCCGATATGAAAAGCTCTTCGACATTTTCATTGTTGCAACCGACATGTTTGGCCAAGTTTTTCGCCATCACCGCAGTAAAAATGCTTGATCGCCAAAAGCTATTTATATCCAGGGTAGAAGTTACAGATTTCATGGTTTTCACAATAGAGGTGACTATGACGAGATTATTCAACTCTCTTTCACCAAGTATGCTTAGGGCATGACTAATATCTCTTACAGATTGACTTAATCCGTAGTAAGCACTATTTGCGATCTTCAATATGCGTGCCGTAAGGGCGGGATCCTGAATGATGATGTCGGCAATATCATTTCTGCTGTGGGCGGTATTGGCTATCACTTCCCTGAGTTTTAGACAAACTTCAGGCAAGGATATCAGAGCATTGGTTTCCATCAGCAAGCTGTCGGCTGATGCAAATTTGGCTGTTTCCGTCTCCGTCGAAATTTCCATTGAATTCCCTTATTCTAACCAGCAATAGACTCTACTCCGACATTTACGACAGAAACGCGCAATCAGTTGAGCTATTTTGTACAGAATTCGAATAACCCGCCATGACCCGCCCTTTTCCCACCCCATATTGGCGGGATAGAACCGAAGAAAGGCTATTAATACGCAGGAGCTCGGTCATTGCAGGAGTTTTCCTACAAGTTCTGCGCTCGATCGTTATTTAAAACGAAAGTTTCAAAAATAGAGTGAAACTTTGTAGGGGATTTATTCATGCAATGCAGGAGTCACTGTAGAAAGCGATGACTTGAGATTATTGTGTAGTCTATAGCCAAGAGGTGATGGAAAATATTGTGATCAAAAAATCTATCAAACCAGTTTGATTTACCCGGAAAAAAATAGAATCGTTTCCCCCTTCCGCTAGAAGCTAGAAGCTAGAAGCTAGAAGCGAAATGTATAACGAAACTTCAGGCTCAAATCCGAATAGGCCGCCTGGAATCGGTTGTCTTTATCTTTATCCTGCATATTGTAATTGAGCACGATAAATCCTTCCTGCCCCGCGTGTGGAACCCATTGCAAGCGCGTGTTAATTCCCAGCTCTTCCGACAAATTGTCATACTGCAGGAGGTTGATCCAGTACAGCGTGGGAGAGAAAGCCAACTGCGTCGACAGTGTGCTGAGCCGGGTAATGAAATCCCCCTGGGGTAATTCTATATCATTCCAATCATAGCTCAGAGACATGGCAAAATAGCGGGACTGATTCCAGGACAGTGAGCCACTGAGATTAGTACGATCGCCATTATAGAATTCGCCCGTTAGGTAGCTGAAACTGCCGGAGAATTCTCGCTGCCCTGCGCTACTGATGCTAATGTTTTGTTCGTCAAAATTATAGGCTCCAGGCTGAATTATGACCTGCCGGTCCGCATCGGAATAAATGGTAAAAGGTCGCTGGACTATTTCCTTATTGCTGTTATAGCTCAGGTTAAAACCGTCTCTGGAATTGGTTTGCAATTCCAAAAGTCGGAAGGCGATTGTTTCGCTCTGCAGGCCCCCATCGATAACTTCAATTCGTTGTGCGTCTATTCCTGAAAACGCTGACTGAAAAACACTATCGCTAAAAATATAGGTATAGCCAAGATCGCCTGTTATGTCCCGAATATTCGACCGATTAACATAACCCATTGCCGGGTTGAAATTTTGCTGCACTTCTTTATAGCCCACTCGACCTCTCAGGCCCTGGCTTTCTGGCATGCGGATACCGAAACCGAATGAAGCATCGTCGCCTTTCAGTCCTGGCGTATCAGATTGTTGATACCAGGCATCTGCCTGGAGAATTCGGTCACCGAGAAAATTATTATTCACGTACTGGAAGTCTGTTCCCACGACCCTGTTTTCCAAATCCGAAGTTGGGTCACCGTCGGTATAGATAAAGCCCAAAGTAGAGTCACTTAACACGTTGGCCGACATGCGCGCTAGCAGAAGGTCGGAGGCGCCCACATTGCCAAACTCGTCTTGACGGATAGCTAGCGTGCCAATGTTCCAGCGACCAACACGGCCACTGAGGCGAGCTCCGTAATCGATATCTACCGGGGCTCCGGTATCGCTCAGCCCTAGCTTGCGCGAGAAGTAAGGACGGGCGTTTTCTCGACTCCCGCGAGAAGTCGCATTGTTGCCGTTGGCAATACCGCCGATGTTACCAAATTGAAACAGGTCAGAATCGTTAAGGAAGAAGTCTCGTTTCTCTGGAAAGAACAGATTGAAACGGGTCAGGTTTACCTGCCGGTTATCTACCTCGGTAGCCGAAAAATCTGTATTCAGTGTCAGCGCCGCATTCAGCGACGGCGTTATCCTGTAGAAGGCATCCAGTGAAGGATCAAGTGAATTATCGCTACGGCTTGGCTTATAGCCACGCTGTCGATTGACTGCCAGCGAAGGCACGATATCCAGGCCCACCCCTTTATCCATGCCAGATAGGCCAGTGGCCCGCCCGGCAATACTCGGATTAAAAGTGCGGTTTTGCGACACCCAGGCCATTTCCTCGCCCCGTCGTCGTATGCCGCGACCAAAATTAAAACCCCAGGTTTCTATTGCCGGATCGAAAGGCAGGGACTTGAAGGGAATCTCAAGCTCCGCCACCCAGCTATTGCCATCGACGCTGGTAGCCACCTCCCAGATGGTATTCCAGTCGATCTGAAAGGAGTTAATATTCTGATACAGAGCGTCATGTCGCACACCATTCAGATTGGTCTCGAATCGATAGCCTGCTCGCCCGGTATTGAACGGGTCAAGTATCACAACCAGCCGATCATCTGAGCCAAGCCCTTGTCCATGCCTGATAGTAGGCGCCGCTATAAGTTCCGGCTCACTGTCATACATACGCGCGCCAATATACATCGCGTCGTCATCGTACAGCACATAAAGCTCTGTTAACTCGGAAGGCGGGGCTCCATCTCCGGGACGAATTTGATGGAAATCGGTAATCACCTCGGCCTGCTGCCAGACAGCATCATCAAGTTTGCCGTCGATCACCGGTGGAGTGTCGATTCTTACCACTCGGAATTCCTTCACAACGGCGGTGTCAATGACAGTCTCTTCCTGGGCTGCCGCAGGGCTGCTGCCCAACAGATTTCCGGCCAAACTCATTGCAATAGCCGCCACCAGTCTCGAACAGGAAAATCTAATCACCGTCTTACAAGCTCCAATTGATTAATGCCGATTGACAAAAAGGGGCGGATTGTACCAAGGGAGGCGCACAAGAAACACTATCAACCAGAGCTTCTAAACAGCCAACTGTCGCTTTTTTGACGATTTAATTTGGCCGCAATGACCCTCGAACGAACCATGGCAAACCATGGGGATCATCTTTTTCGACATCCCCTTACTCTGTGCGCACCAATTCAGCGCTATTTCAGCTAGACTCAACAATTATTTCGAATCTGAGCCGCTTCTATTGATAATTATCGATAATAGGCCTGTTCACACACTTAACCGAGCGAGCAACATGTTTAGACGTCTTAAAAATTGCCACAATGTGGAAGATCTTCGCCTGCTGGCAAAACAACGGCTTCCTGGTCCGATCTTCCACTACATCGATGGCGCCGCAGAGGATGAGGTGAGCTATCGCCGAAATACCTCGGCATTCAATGATTGCGACCTGGTACCCAATGTACTGGCTGGCGTGGGAGAAGAAGTCGACATGTCCGTCACCGTCATGGGGCAGAAACTCGACATGCCAATCTTCTGCTCTCCCACGGCATTGCAGCGCTTATTCCATCATGACGGTGAACGTGCCGTCGCCCGAGCCGCCGAGAAATTCGGCACCATGTTCGGCGTATCCGCCTTGGGAACCGTGAGCCTGGCTGAAATCGGCGAGATGATTTCTACCCCGAAATTGTTCCAATTCTACTTCCACAAAGACCGGGGGCTTAACGATGCCATGGTGCAAAGGGCACAGGCCGCCGGTTTCAATACCCTCGCACTCACGGTAGATACCATCACCGGGGGGAATCGTGAGCGTGATCTTTACAGCGGATTTACCTCGCCGCCGCGCCTGTCTTTAAAAAGCCTGATGAGTTTCGCCCTGCACCCTGGCTGGGCGTTAAACTACTTCTTACGTGACGCGTTTGAACTTGCTGAGCTAAAAGATTTCGTAAAACAGGGCTCCAATGTAGCGATTACCATCGGCGATTATTTCGCGACGCAATTAGATCAATCCATGAGCTGGTCAGATGCCGAGGCCCTGCGCGTCCAATGGGGAGGGCCGTTTTGTCTGAAAGGCATTATGAGCGTCGCCGATGCCAGGAAGGCGGTGGACATTGGCGCCGATGCCATCATGGTTTCGAACCACGGCGGGCGTCAACTCGATGGAACCCGATCGCCATTCGATCAGATTGCCGAAATCACCGATGCGGTGGGCGACGACATCGATGTTATTTTGGACGGGGGTATTCGAAGAGGCACTCACGTACTAAAGGCGCTGGCGGCGGGAGCCAAGGCCTGTTCCGGTGGACGCATGTATCTGTATGCCTTGGCGGCCGCCGGGCAACCCGGTGTTGAACGCGCTCTGGGGAATCTTAAAACAGAAATTGAACGTGACATGAAGTTACTCGGCGTTAGAAATATTGCACAACTGAATCGGGATATGCTTCGCTTTCGTTAGCTTTTAAATTTGAGAATTAGGCGCTGGAACGATCTCCTGTCCCTGCCCTTTGGCTAAAGGCGCCGCGACTCTATTTGCTGGCAGGGCCGCTACAGGGGAAGACCATCAAATAATTGTTGCTGTGCCAGCTTGATCCCACTTATTTCATGCTAACCTGCGAAGCCTGCGCTTGGGATATTGGAATACGATGTCTCTTCTATATTTCCTCGCCATGTTTCCTGGATAGATTTCCTCGGAATTATTACTGTTATTGGAGAACAGTCTATGACCTTCCTGCCATCATTCGTCTCTCGTTTTGCCATACAACGACTACTACTGGTTAGCGCCGCATTAAGCCTGTTCATCGCGGTGGAAAGTCTCGCCCAGGTACCCATTATTCAGCCCGGCGCGCCTGGTGAGCCGAGCCGACAGATCACGGCGGAGGAAGCTTCCAACCTGGCCAGCATTCAGTTTTCCGCAGCCGATGCGAAGTTTATGCAAGGGATGATCTCCCATCACGCCCAAGCTATGGAGATGGCGGCGCTGGTGGATTCGCGCAGTAATCGCGAAGCGATACGCCTTCTGGCGCAGCGCATATCTCTCTCGCAGGAAGATGAAATAAGCATGATGCAGGACTGGCTGCGCGATCATGATCTGGCCGTCACAGACGTGAATGCGCACCATGCCGCAGATTTCAAAATGATGCCGGGCATGGCGAGCGAAGAAGATCTCGCAAAGCTGGAACAAGCGGAGGCATTTGAATTCGACAGCCTGTTTCTTGAACTAATGATCAAGCATCACGATGGCGCTCTGACCATGGTTGAGAATCTGCTGGAGCAATCCGGCTCAGCACAGGATTCGGTGCTATTCGCCTTTACCTCGGATGTCACTTCGGACCAAACCAGCGAGATCGAGCGCATGAACGCGATGCTCGCTGGATTCTCCCCCGATCCTCGAGTCAATCTAAAGGCCGGATTCAACGATGCCGGTGAGGCATCGCTGAACATGCAACTGCTGTCCTCGCTTTCCAAACCCGATGGCTTCTTCGATCCGCAGAATCCGGCGGGCTTGCCCATGAGCAGAGTACGCGAATTGGCCGAGCAGACCCTCGCTCCGGCCACGGCTAATGAAACAAACAAGGATGGAGACACGGCCGTCGAAGAGGTGGCGGTGAATAATAACGCCGAGACTCCCACCGCCGAGGACGAAGATGACGAAAATTCGGAGCCGCGACCCAGCCTGCTCAACTTCGCCAACTCTGACCTGGTGTTCGCCGGAGACGTGTTGATCGCCGGCAACTTTCACGGCTTCAACGCCTATGACATAAGCAATGCTGAATCACCTCAGTTACTCAGCTCTGTAGTATGCCCGGGAGGCCAGGGTGATGTCTCCGTGGTTGGAAATCTTCTGATCCTGTCGGTCGAGCAAACCCGGGGACGGCTGGACTGTGGTCTGCAAGGCGTCGCCGAACCGACAAGTGCCGAACGCTTTCGGGGGATCCGGATTTTTGATATCAGCGATTTCCGCCTGCCGCTACAGGTAGGCGCGGTGCAAACTTGCAGAGGATCTCACACCCATACGGTGGTGACGGACCCTGACGACGAAGGAAACATCTACGTCTATGGCTCCGGAACGAGCTCCGTGCGTCCGGGCGAAGAACTCGAGGGTTGCACCGACGACTCCCCTTTCGAGAATCCCGAAAGCGCGCTGTTTCGTATCGAAGTGATTCAAATTCCCATAGCGCGACCGCAGGATTCCCGTATCGTCAACCGGCCTTATATCTTCTCTGACCCAAATTCGGGCGTCATCGCCGGCTTATGGGAAGGTGGCGATCATGGCCCCGACACGCAAACTACCCGAGTCACCAATCAGTGCCACGATATCACCGCCTATCCCGAAATCGGCCTGGCCGCCGGCGCCTGTTCCGGCAACGGAATTTTGCTGGATATTTCTGACCCGATAAATCCGCTCCGTCTTGATCAGGTGATCGATGCCGGCTTTGCCTATTGGCATTCGGCTACCTTTAACAACGATGGCAGCAAGGTCATCTTTACCGATGAATGGGGTGGCGGTGGCCGTCCTCGTTGCCGCGCTTCTGATCCAATAGACTGGGGTGCGGATGCCATCTACGACATCGTCGACGGCAAGCTGCAGTTTCGTAGCCATTACAAAATGCCCGCACCGCAGAGCGATCAGGAAAACTGCGTCGCGCACAATGGCTCACTCATACCCGTTCCCGGACGAGATATATTCGTACAGGCTTGGTATCAGGGCGGCATCTCGGTTATCGACTTTACTGACTCTGCAAACCCGACAGAAATTGCCTTTTTCGATCGCGGTCCTTTGGACGCGGAAGAATTGATCCTCGGTGGTTACTGGTCAGCCTATTGGTTCGGCGGCCTGATCTACGGCACCGAAATCGCTCGCGGTCTCGATGTATTAGCCCTCGCGCCCAGCGATTATTTGACCGAGAACGAAATCGCCGCCGCGTCGTTCAGAGATCCCAATGCCGTCGTCAATGCACAACAACAACGGCGGCACATCTGGCCAGCCGAACCCGCCGTTGCGCTGGCCTACCTCGACCAACTGCGACGCAGCGATGTGATTCCCTCCTCGCGATCACGGCAACTGACGTCTGCCCTGAACCGCGCCGCCGACCTGCTTGCCAGCGGCAGCGGCAGCGGAAATGACGCGACAGCGACGCAGCTCGATATGCTGGCCGCGACACTGACAGAAGAAGGCAGCGATCGCAGCGGCGCCACGCGCGCCCGGTATCTGGCACTGGCAAGCACTTTGGCCGAACTGGCCGAACGGCTACGGTAGGGTGAAAGGTGAAAGGTGAAAGGTGAAAGAATTACTGGCCTAACTAGCTGACAGCGAAGGATATTAACTAATTGGGATAATTGAACTACGGAATGTAGTGCTCCCCCGATTCTACCCAAACATTCCTGAGACGAAGCCTGGTGTTGGAATAGCATTTGAGTAGGAGCCTAGATAAGATAATCAAACTGATGATATGAAATGGGCATAAAATATCACAACCTTTCTATCTATTAACTCTACACTCCTACTCAAATGCCATTCCCTATTCCGATCTACATACAACTTCTTAATCTGATTCAGGCCTTTCCCTGGCCGTTATGCTGTGTGCTGCTCCTTAACTCTTATTCAATACTGATGCTTCCAGTCCAGCTTGATTTGACCTGGTCCGTTAAAACTCGGACCAGTCTTTACCATCACTTGCTTGCTCGCGCTTTGCCGGAGAAGGTTTTCTCACACTCGCTTTTGTCGCTGGCGCTGGCGCTGGAGTACGTCGTACTGGGGCACTTGCTCGTGCCGCTTGTTGCATGCCCGTGTCAAAGAATGAAATAAGTGCTTCAAGATTCTCTGCCTGACTACTCAGCGATTCACTTGCTGCCGCCGCTTGTTCTACCAGCGCCGCATTTTGCTGAGTCATCTCATCCATCTCACCCATCGCCTTGTTAATTTCATCAAGACCGGTGGCTTGTTCATCACTGGCAGTTGAAATCTCGGCAACAATATCGTTTACCTTCTTCACCGCGGTGACGATTTCGTCAAGCGTTTCACCCGACTTATTCACCAGATCAGAGCCTTCTTTCACTCTCTCACTGCTGTCTTTAATCAGTTCTTTAATCTCTTTAGCCGCCGTAGCACTGCGACCGGCAAGACTACGTACCTCGTCTGCCACAACCGCAAACCCGCGTCCCTGATCACCGGCTCTCGCCGCTTCAACCGCCGCATTCAATGCCAGCAAGTTAGTCTGGAAAGCAATCTCGTCAATCACACCGATAATGTCATTGATCTTGTTGCTGGACTCGCTAATCGCTTGCATCGCAGAGATTGCTGTACCGACTACCGCACCGCCGTTTTCAGCTGTCTCTCTGGCGCCACGGGCCAGGGTATTCGCCTGCACTGCATTCGCGGCATTTTGTTGAACGGTGGTAGTGATTTCTTCCATTGCCGCTGAAGTTTCCTCCAGACTCGCCGCCTGTTCTTCAGTGCGCTGGCTGAGGTTCGTGTTACCACTGGAGATTTCGCTTGCACCCTCCTTCACACTTAGCCCGGATTCCGAGATCTCGGAAACCACTTCTACCAGCTTGTCTATTGTCTGATTGATGTCTCTCTTCAGACTATCGTAGCTGCCGGAATATTCAGTCTCAATCTTTCTGGTGAGACGGCCTTCAGCCAATTCACTGATTGACGCCGCGGCATCTTTCAATACATTTTCAAAAATATCCAACAGTTGATTGATGCCGGTAGACACTACTGCGATAAACCC
>JABMOK010000026.1 GCA_013204155.1 Pseudohongiella sp.
GGTAAACCTGAGGAATTTACTCAGGTATTCCCTTGCTCCTACAGCAAATAAAGCCCTCCATAATTGTAATTTTTAGTTACATTTTGGTTCGGGCGCGAGTACCTTTGTGATACAGTAAATTTCACTGAACTTGATAGAATATCATTATCATAGGCAGGTAAATATTGTGATAAATCAAATTCTTTGCAGAACGGGATTTTAATTCAAAGGGCAAAAGTCAGGGCTGCAATCACGAAAGAAATAAACAAAAAATAGGCCATTCAAGAACAATAGATACGAGGCAGAAAATCCTCAGCAGTCGCTAAAAATTGGCCCTATTTAAAGCATAAGACTAAACAAAAACGGTACTTTCAGGAGAGTTCAATAATGTCAAATACACGCGGTTCAACAATTGTAGAATCCATCAAATTGCTGGGTTTGCTATTAATAGTGGGTGGGCCGACATTGGCTTCTGCTCAGTCTGAGCAAATTACATTCCATAAGGACATCGAACCCATTCTGCAGCGCAGCTGTCAGAACTGTCATCGCCCTGGTGGCGTTGGGCCCATGCCTTTGGTTTCCTACGATCAGGTTGCCCCCTTTGCCGGCTTGATTGAATACAAGACCCAGCTTCGCGACAGAGCCGGCGCCATGCCTCCCTGGTACATGGAGAAGGACATCGGCATTCAGGACTATAAATACGACCCTTCCCTCAGTGATGAAGAGCTTGCAATGATTTCAACGTGGGCACGGAGCGGAACACCCGAAGGTGATGCCGCCGATGCGCCTGAGCCATTGGTATTCAGTGACGATCTCAAATGGACCGCCGGCCAGCCCGATCTAATAGTGTCCACAAATTCAGTAACCAAGCTAGCCGGAACACCGGACTGGTGGGGCGAGATAGATCGAATTCCAGTCGGTATCTCTGAGGACCGCTATGTTAAGTCGGTAGAAATCGTTGAAGTTAATGATGTCGATGCCAGCGCAGGCACCGGCCGCGAAACCGTTGGCGGTCGATTTATCTTCCATCATATGATCTGGTCAACGGCCGAGCTGGACGAAAACGGAGAACGTGTGGCAGACAGCGTTACTGGTTGGCCTGTGCATGAAGTGGGCCGTAATCCAGATATATTCGACCAGGATGGCGGACGTTTACTAAGAGCAGGAACTTCTATTGTTTCTGACTCGGTGCATATGCACTCGAATGGTAAAGACACCACGGGCCATCTGGAAATTGGTTTTCGATTCCACCCGGTAGGTTATGAGCCTAAATACGAACGCGCCACTCTCGGCTTGGGAAATGGTGTAGATATTAGTATTGCAGGCAACGAGAAAGATCAGGAACTGCATGCTTATTCGGTGTTACAGGAGCACACCAAGATAATTACCTTTGAGCCCCATTTGCATGCCCCTGGTGAGCGTATGTGTCTGGAAGCAATTTGGGGTTATACGGTTGAGACTCTGTCTTGCGTAGGTTATGACCATAACTGGGTGCGAGGTTATCCTTATGACGATAATGCGGCGCCATTACTCCCCAAGGGGACTATTCTTCATATCGTTGGTTATATGAACAATACCAGTACCAATCCAAATGTACCCGACCCAAGAAATTGGCAGGGCTCTGGTAACCGTTCGGTAACCAATATGTTCATTGACCTGGGCATGCGGGTAAAGATGAATGACGAACAGTTCTTCGAAGAAATGGAGAATCGCCGTAAGGTTCTGAATCTTGGACCAAACGATCATGTGATCGGTTGCCCGTTATGTCTGGCGCCGCTGGTGGCACCGGTTCAAAACGATGAAGATGATTTAGGCAATGAAGTTGCTGTTCAGGAGATTAACTAGAAATGCCAAGTTTAAAAGCTAAAGGCGCCAATACCTTGATCAAGTTATTGGCATTGTCGCTATGCGCGGCGATCTTTTCGCAAGGAGTATTTGCAGATACCTATCGTAAAGGCCAGCACCTTGAGCCCGCTTTCGAAGGCTGGAAACCGAACGCCGATGGCTCCTTTAATATGATGTTTGGTTATATGAATGAAAACTGGGAGGAAGAGCTCAATGTTCCGGTGGGTGAACATAACGCATTTTCACCCGGCGATGCCGATCGCGGCCAACCGACGCATTTTCTTCCGCGCCGAAACCGTTTCACCTTTGAGGTTAATGTTCCTTCGGATTGGGGTGATCGGGAACTGGTGTGGACGCTTGAAGGCAATGGAGTTGAGCGCAAGGCCTACGGCACCTTGAAGGCGGATTACCTGGTCGACAATATGGTGATTGCCTCGGAAACCGGGTCTCTCGGTGCGGGAACCAGTAGCCCGGAATCACGTGCCAATATACCGCCGGTTGTTGCTGTACAAGGCGACTCTATTCGAACTGTACGGGCAGGTCAGCCGCTAAGATTGCAGACGCTGGTAACGGATGATGGCTTGCCAACACCGAGCGACCCCGTTGCTCAGGCAAGACGATTTGCCGAATTTCTCGGTGGGCCATTGGCAGCGGCGTTGGTCACTGAAGAAAGTATTCGAACGCGCCTGTTGATGAGTCCCCCTACACGGGTGACAGTTGGCAAGACCAATGGTCTATTCCTTTCCTGGAATGTATACCGGGGTGAAGGTGAAGTTACTTTTAATCCACCACAGCCCAAGCCTTGGGAAGATACGCGCACCGCAGCGAACTCTCCCTGGGGGGCTCTGTGGACACCTCCTCCAGTCCCGGGAGACGGAATGTATGGCGTAGAAGTTACCTTCGAAAAACCGGGCACTTATGTTTTGTGGGGTCGGGCTGATGATGGCGGGCTTTATCACGACGGTTATATAACGGTAAACGTCACGCAATAGAAGACGCTTGCCAGATTCAGCGGCAGTTTAGCTGGAGTGACTTTAGGCAAAATCAAGTCTGGAAAGCTTAGACAAAATAAGGGCGGACTACCGCCCTTTTTTGTCGTCTGAATTTGACAGACTAACTCTGAGGTCGATGAATTTAGTCATGTATAAGCCCAATCCGATATTCGCGAGATGGATTTTCCTGCGGCGGTTGCATACACGCCATCGGGCTATTGATGAACGAAATTAATACGCGAGCAGTCTAAAAACTGCGAACGAAGATTGCCAAGAGAAACAGTGAGTCGAAATTACTAAACAATACTTTGATAAAAGGTTGGTATAGGAATCAAAATGCAAAGAATAGCGCTGTCATTACTGCTTACTGTTATTTCGACAAGTATTTCCGGTGAAATTTACGCTGATAGTCACACCGCTATCGCGAGAGCTGTTTCCAATAGTGCCAGGCCCGAGGCGGACAGTGAGAGGGACGCTACTCGTAAACCGGCTGAAGTGCTGGAGTTTTTCGCCATCGATACGGGCATGAAGGTACTGGATATTTTCGCCGGTGGCGGATATTACACTGAAATACTCAGCTATACCGTCGGTCCGGAAGGAGAAGTCGGGCTCTACAATAACGGGGGCTGGGACGGTTTTGTCGGAGAGGGGGTGGTCGAACGTCTGGCCGATAAGCGTTTGCCCAATGTGCAAAGTATTGTCATGGAAGCAAATGCATTAAGCCTGGAAGCAAACTATTATGACGCGGCTATTTTTGTGTTGGGATTTCATGACCTGTACTACTCAGACGAACCCAGTTGGCCCGCTATAGATGCCGAAAATTTTGTCGACAGGCTTTATCGAGTTATCAAACCAGGTGGAGTGCTTGGAATTGTAGATCATGCGGCGGAGCCTGGCGTGAGCGTCGCGGTTGCAGATTTATTACATCGTATTGATCCCGGAATTATCAGACGTGATCTGATCTCGGCGGGGTTTGTGCTGGAAGCGGAATCAGACATCTTGCGTAATGCCCTGGATGATCGCAATAAACCGATGAGTGATCCGAGCGTGCGGGGCAATACCGACAGAGTGGTGATGAGATTCAGGAAACCTTCTATGTAAGTAAAGACTGCTGCGCGAGGATAAAGCGAGTGTGATGCTCGCTCGCTCGCAAGGCAGGCTGTCGAAACTGACACCGGTCTACTTCTTCAGTACCTATTTCTCCCCTACCTATTTCCCCCCTACATATTTCTTCGGTATTGTCCGCCAACCTCGAAGAAGGTATCGGTTATCTGTCCCAGGGAGCAGTAACGCACGGCATTCATGAGCTCTGCAAACACATTTTCATTATTGATCGCCGCCTGACGCAAGCGCTGAAGGGCTTCAGCGGAATTATTTGCATGTTTTTCCTTGAATTCGGCCAGGCGCTTAATTTGACTCTGCTTTTCTTCTTCGGTCGAGCGCGCCAGTTTAATATCGACTGTTTGATCTGCTTGCGGATTCAAAAATGTATTCACACCGACAAGCGGTAGACTGCCATCATGTTTACGATGTTCATAGTACATGGACTCATCTTGAATCTTGCCACGCTGGTAACCTGTTTCCATCGCACCGAGAACGCCGCCGCGTTCAGAAATATTCTCAAACTCACGCAGCACCGCTTCTTCTACCAGTTCGGTAAGTTCTTCGATAATAAATGCGCCCTGATTGGGGTTTTCATTTACAGACAATCCCCATTCCTTGTTAATGATGAGTTGAATGGCCATCGCGCGTCGAACTGATTCTTCGGTTGGTGTGGTAACGGCTTCGTCATAGGCATTGGTGTGCAGGCTGTTGCAGTTGTCATAGACCGCGATCAAGGCTTGCAGCGTGGTGCGAATATCATTAAATGACATTTCCTGTGCGTGTAGTGAACGACCGGAAGTTTGAATGTGGTATTTAAGCTTCTGACTGCGCTCATTGGCGCCATAACGAAAGCGCATCGCGGTAGCCCAAATACGACGCGCTACGCGACCCATCACCGTGTACTCCGGGTCCATGCCATTGGAAAAGAAGAACGACAGATTGTGGGCGAAGTCATCGACCTTCATGTCGCGAGCAAGATAGGCTTCGACGAAGGTGAATCCATTAGAGAGTGTAAACGCCAGTTGAGAAATTGGATTGGCTCCAGCTTCGGCGATGTGATAACCGGAAATCGACACCGAATAGAAATTTTGAACCTTATTCTGAATAAAGTATTGCTGAATATCACCCATTAACTTCAAGCTAAATTCGGTGGAGAAGATGCAAGTGTTCTGGCCCTGATCTTCCTTCAGGATATCCGCCTGCACGGTGCCGCGAACGCTCTCCAAAGACTTCGCCTTGATAAGCGCCGTTTCTTCAGCAGAAGGTTCTTCGCCGGTGTCCTGCGCAAATTTTTCAATCTGCTGGTCTATGGCGGCATTCAGGTACATGGCGAGAATCGTCGGTGCGGGACCGTTAATCGTCATCGATACGGAGGTGCTGGGGCTGCACAGGTCGAATCCGCTGTAGAGCGCCTTCATGTCATCCAGAGTGGAAATAGAAACGCCAGAGTTACCCACTTTGCCGTAGATATCCGGTTGCTCCGCGGGATCGAAACCATACAGTGTGACTGAGTCAAACGCCGTCGAGAGGCGTTTGGCCTCCGCGTGTTCGGACAATTGCTTGAAGCGGCGGTTGGTGCGAAAGGCATCTCCCTCGCCCGCGAACATACGCGTGGGGTCTTCGCTCTCTCGTTTGAATTGGAATACCCCGGCGGTAAAGGGGAATTTACCTGGCACATTTTCCAGTAATAACCACTTTAATAATTCCCCATGATCTTCGAATCCTGGCAACGAGACACGAGAGATCCTGGTGCCGGACAGGGACGTGCGAGTAAGCGCGGTTCGAATTTCTCGATCTCTGACTTTTACAATATATTCTTCGCCGGAGTAGTCTTGTTTAAGTTGCGACCAGCTTGCAAGCAGCTTCTTCGCTCGGCTATCCAATGCGCTGTCTTTCTTTTTAATCAGTGCATCAAGGCTGCTGCCGTCTTGTGAGTTGGCTTCAAGCATTGCCTTGCTCGCCTGCAACTGTTGCCGCTCTCTTGCCAGCGCTGAATGGGTTCTGACCTGATCGTGATAATCACGCACCGTCTCGGCGATTTCCGCGAGATAGCGTTGCCGTGAGGCGGGAATAATCAGCGTACGTTGACTGGATACTTTGCTCGTTAGCTGTTCGATGCGTTGCTCATAGTCTGGCAGTCCATGCTTGCGCAACTCGGGCACCAATGCCTGATAGAGAGCGGTGATGCCGTCGTCGTTAAACTTCGAAGCGATGGTGCCAAACACCGGCATAGCATCGGGCATCTGCGAGAAGGCTTCACGATTTCTCTGAACTTGTTTGCACACATCTCTTAATGCATCTTCGCTGCCCTTGCGATCAAATTTATTTATCGCGAACAGGTCGGCATAGTCGAGCATGTCAATTTTTTCAAGCTGGCTGGCGGCGCCGAATTCGGGGGTCATCACATACAGCGAGGTGTCGACGAAAGGCACGATGCCGGCATCACCCTGACCTATGCCGGGTGTTTCAATGATGATTAAATCGAACCCCGAAATCTTTAGAGCCTGAATAATTTCGTTTAGCTTCTCAGGAATTTCAACAGTTGCGTTTCTGGTAGCAATCGAGCGCATAAAAATATTTGGATGACCGATCGAATTCATCCGAATGCGATCGCCTAATAAAGCGCCACCTGTCTTTTTTCTGGTTGGATCGATGGCAAGAATTGCAATGTGCAGCGAGTCACCACTGTCCTGGCGAAAGCGGCGAACAATCTCATCGGTTGATGAGGACTTGCCTGCGCCACCGGTCCCGGTGATGCCAAGAATAGGCGTTGCTGATGTCGCGTCAGATTGCGCCCTGAGCTGACGCAGATCCTCTTCCTTGTATTGATTGGTTTCAAGCGCGGATATCGCCCGAGTCAGTGTTATGCGGTTTCCATCTTTGAGAGTTGACAAGTCGGGGGCAGCAGGACGTTGCTCGCCGCTGCCGCATCTTTGCAACATGTCATCAATCATCCCTTGCAGGCCAATAGACTGACCGTCGGCAGGAGAATAGATTCGAGTCACCCCGTAGGCATGCAGTTCTTCAATTTCAGCAGGAATAATGACGCCGCCGCCGCCGCCGAAAATCTTGATATGGGAGGCGTCCAGCTCGCGAAGCCGGTCAACAAGGTATTTAAAATACTCAATGTGGCCGCCTTGATAGGAGCTAATGGCAATGGCGTCTACGTCTTCCTGCACAGCCGCTTCGACAATATCCTGCACCGAGCGATTGTGCGCGAGATGAATGACTTCGGCGCCGCTGGACTGAAGAATGCGGCGCATAATATTAATCGCTGCATCATGACCGTCAAACAGGCTGGCGGCGGTGACAAAGCGAATCCATTTCCGCTTTCCAGCTGTCTCGGCAGATTGATCCGCCGGTTTTTTAAAGGGTACAACGCTCAAGTCAAAATCCTCAAACCAGGCAGCGGGCTGTTGAAAATAGAGATAGTCAGGAAGCCCCATCCATAGAGCCTCGTATACTAGCGTATTCTGGCGCCTAGATCACTTTAGAAGAGGTGTTTAGCAAGCGAGCGGCGATTGCGGCGGCGCGGCCTTCGGGTTTCTTCGGCCCCGTCCCATGGCCCGCCACTGGGAGGGCGGCACTTTCCTGCGGGCTAGTGAATAAAGGGGGGGGGTCGATTTGTTTGCTGGCGCTTATCTTGTATAGTCATTCGATGGAATTATGGATGGTCTTTACTTTGCTGGCTGTTGTCATGCAGTCAGTTCGCACAGCAGGTCAGAAACAGATTGCCAAGAGCATATCGGCGCAAGCCGCGACCTTGGTTCGCTATTTGTTTGGTTTGCCCTTCGCGTTATTGTATTTTTACGGGCTCCAGCATTACTACCGAATAGATTCAATTGCGCCGGAGTGGACTTTTTATCGCGCAGCCAGTCTGGCCGGAATCTCGCAAATATTTGCTACGGTGTTCCTGGTTAAGGCCCTGTCGATTGGAAATTTTGCGGTTGGCACGGCACTGTCGAAGACCGAGGCCATTTTGACTGCTGTAATTGGCACCTTGTTCTTTGCGGCGCCGCTAAGCTGGGCAGGCTATGCTTCAGTCGTGATTGGTGTCGCGGGGGTGTTGGTTGCCAGCAATTGGAAAATCGGCCTTAGGAGTTTGATTACCAATGCAAGCATCCTGTACGGCTTAGGGGCCGGTCTTGGTCTTGCCTTGGCATCGTTATGGCTTCGGCAAGCATCGTTGTCACTGGACCTGCCGCGCTTGCTCAGCGCATCGGCCGTATTGGCCTATATGGTTGGCATGCAAACCGTCATTTGTCTTGTCTGGATCAGTATCTGGGAACGCGATCAATTAGCCATGATAATCGCCAGATTCAAAGCCTGTCTGTTTATTGGTGTTACCAGTGTGGCAGGATCAATCGGCTGGTTTACGGCCATGAGTCTGCAAAATGCCGCCATTGTAAAAACCTTAGGCCAAACCGAGTTTGTGCTTACTCTGCTAATCACCTATTTCTACTTTGGGGAGCGGATATCCACGAGGGAAACACTCGGCATATTACTCGTGATACTTAGTGTTATGCTGCTTTTGCTGGTTACCTGAGGCAGGCGAAGACTGGCTTGGAAGCGAGGATGGCGTGAGCAAAGGGGCGAGGGTCCAGCTTGGTGTGCGTGTAAGTCAGACCATTTTTGCTTGCAGAAAAATTGATTGATGCAGGGAAAGTGAGTCACAATAGCTCTCTGCTCGCAAGATTACTCAGGAAAGAGGTCGCTCATGCACTTGAATCAGGAATTTTTAGAAGAGTTGGAATTACTCAATCTTTTTAATCTGGACAGTTCCCTTGAAGGACTAAAGGTTCATCATCAAGCCGCCCCGGAAAGAATAGCGTCGGCAAAGCGCCTGTTTGAGAAGAAATTGATTACACTCATTGACGGGGGTTATCTGACGCCGCTGGGACTTGAAGCCGCAGAACATACCCAGGCACTGATCAGGATGTTACAGCCGATCAGGTGATCGAGTCGGCGAGAGTATAACGATAAGCGTGGGAGTTTGATTCAATGGCAATTTGCGCGCCCTGTTTAAGAAAAGCTTAAGAATTCATGATTATGCTTAGAAAATGCGAATAGACACCAGTTTTGTACGAGCCATAGCTATACTGTGGATATTCAGTTTTACCAGCACATTAATTGCCGCTTATTCATCTGCCTCCGGCGCTTTGGCGTTCACCTTCCTCATTGCCTGTTCGATAACCGAAGCGAATTTATTTTGTCTTCCGGTACTGATAATAGTCCTCATTCAGGGCCGGTTCTCACACTTAAAAATTCCTTCGCTAGTTAGCCGACAAGCAATTATTTGGCTTAGTTTCGGTACAATTTTATTCTTCATTGGTAATTTCAAGCTGCATTCCCTGTATGGATTCTATATGAATTATTTCGTATTGAACCTTTTGTCCACCCCTGGTGGCGTTGAGGCTATGGGTGTGTCGGATTCTACTTACTCAACTCTCGCTATTTCGATCGTAGCACTGGCTGCCATTTTTGCTGTTGCTTTGTTCGCCGTACCCTTTGAAAAAGTATTCTCCCGAAAGTTTAAGAAAGCCAATATTGTCTGGGTAATGATTACTCTATTTTTCGTTCAGGCTACTCTATATGCCTATGCCGACTATCGATATCACCAGCCCATACTGCAGGTGGCCGATAAGGTAATTTGGTATATGCCCGTTACGGCCAAATCTATTATGGCTGATATGGGCTTCGAAAGAGGGGATACGGCTCTTACTTCTGTTGAGGGAATGAGTCAAGGCAGTGGTGATCTCAGCTATCCTAATGTGGTAGCAGAGCAGCTTGTTGTAGAGAAGAAATATAATATCGTCTGGTTGGTCGCCGAATCCTGGCGCGCCGACATGGTAACGCCGGAAATAATGCCTTTCACCCATCAGTTTGCGCTAGAGAATGATTGGTTTAAAAACCATTACAGTGGCGGCAATGGTACCCGCATGGGAATGTTCTCCCAATTTTACGGCCTGTATGGAAGCTATTGGTTTGATATCTTAAATGCGCAACGCCCACCCTTGCTTATGGATGTGCTCGAGCAGGAAAATTATAATGTGATGGCTTACACCAGTTCCGCCTTCACCTATCCGGAATTTGACAAAACAGTGTTCAGTAATTTTCCCGACTCCGCCTTACAGGCTTATTCAGAAGGGGATGGATGGGAAAGAGATCGGAAGAATACCAGCGATCTAGTCGAATCTATAGAGAATGCGGAGGCCCCATTTTTTACTTTTATGTTTTTCGAATCGGCGCATGCGAACTATTATTTCCCGGATGAAGATATTATTGACGAGAACTACATCGATGATTTTAATTATATTAGCCTGGATATCGAGAAGAACATTGACAAGATTAAGGCCAGATACATTAATGCTAACCATCATCTCGACAGCCAGTTGGCGCGCGTATTTCAATCCCTGGAAGAAAACCAGCTGATGGACAACACTATCGTGATAGTGACTGGCGATCATGGTGAGGAATTTTTTGAAAAAGGGCGATGGGGTCATAATTCGACCTTCAGTCAGGAGCAAATCAGAGTGCCGCTTATTGTTCATTTTCCGAACAGCGAGCAAGCAATTCATCAGCAAATGACTAGTCATGTCGATTTGCCAGCTACCGTGTTGGCGGCATTGGGCGTCACCGAAGCGAGTGATATCTATAGTTATGGGTCAGACTTGATGAGCAATGATTTTCAAAGAGACTACGTGGTGGCCAGTGATTGGCATGGGAACGTACTGGTGACACCCGAGGTGAAAATAGTTTTCTCGAAAAAAGGCGCTTTATACAACGGCAATGCTACAACCACCGACGATCAGTCAATTGATCTGGAAGATCCGTCATTATCCTATATGCCATCACTTACGGCATTCGCTCAGGAATTGTCTCGCTTCTATCATTAAGTCTTCTAGCATTAAGTCTTCCAGCATTAAGTCTTCGAGTATAGAGGGTGTGTGCTCAGGTCTCAGATTAGCCCAAAAATTTGGCGCCAAGAATAACCCCCCATACCAGGGCGGCCAATATTAATACCAGCATCACTGCCAAAGATCCCAGGTCTTTGGCTTTTCCACTTAAGTCATGCCATTCGTCGCTGATTTGATCGATAGCCGCCTCGATCGCGGAATTAAGCACTTCAACTATCAAGACCAATATCCAGACTCCGGCTAAGGCTACGCGCTCCAGGGCAGTAAATTGTATTAGCAGCAGTGGCAGCAGCAAGACCACACCGATCCATACTTCCATACGAAAAGCTTCTTCATCAAGCCATATGCGCTTTAAGCCCGCCAGCGAGTAACTTGAGGCTTTTCCTATTCGACGCCAGCCTAAATTCTTTTTTGCCGTATGATTGGGGTTCATAGAGAGACTCTTTGTTTTTGGTACTCGGTATCAGGACGTAAATTTTGACTAGTTTAACTGAAATTTGCCAGATGATCGCCTCTGACGGAAGGGCTTGTTTGCTAGAGCTTGACTCGGCGCACAATAAGGCGCTATTGAGGAGATTGACGAAATAGGCGTAGGACTTGCTGCTATCTATAGTATCCAGTGTGCGGGAATAACGCTTGAATAGAAGCACAGATAAGACAGGCAATACTACGATATGAAATGGGCATAAAATATCGTAGACATTCTATCTACTGCGCCTGTGCTCCTATTCAAGGGCTATCTTCTATATCACTCAATATGTTAGTAGTCTTGGTATTAGAATAACGCTTGAATAGAAGCACAGATAAGACAGGCAATACTACGATATGAAATGGGCATAAAATATCGTA
>JABMOK010000027.1 GCA_013204155.1 Pseudohongiella sp.
CTTCACGCCCGTGCGCAAACCCGGATCCAGCCCAATAGTGATCTTGTTGCCAGCCGGGGAAGCTAATAAAATAGCCTTCATGTTCTCGGCAAAAACCCGGATCGCTTCTTCTTCAGCCTGTTCGCGAATCTGGCCTAGCAAATCCACCTCCAGGCGCGTTAACAACTTGATTTTCCAGGTCCAGCGCACCACCTCCAACAACCACTTGTCCGCCGCTCGCCCCTTATCTTCAATAGTAAAATGATTCGCAACCATTGCTTCGCAGGGATCACTCGCTCCAGCCTCTGTCGCCGCGCTGGTTTTAGTGGCAATCGACAAACTCAAAAAACCTTCCTTCCTGCCTCGAAACACGGCCAGCGCACGATGAGAGGGAATCTTTTTCAGCGCCTCGTCGTAATCGAAATAGTCGCGAAACTTTTCCGCCTCCGCCTTCTTCTCTGCATAAACTCGAGATTGCAGCTCGCCCCGCTCCCAAAGATGCCGACGCAATAGCCCGGTTAATTCCGCGTCCTCACTGAAGCGCTCCATCAGAATTTGTTTGGCGCCATCGAGAGCCGCCTTACTGTCTTCTACCCCCTTATCTTGATCGACAAAGGACTCGGCTATGGCCTCGGGGTTCAGAGTTGGATCACCGAACAGTTGATTAGCTAAAGCTTCCAGACCTGCTTCTATTGCTATCATGGCTTTGGTGCGACGCTTGGGTTTGTAAGGTAGATAGATGTCTTCGAGCTCGGTTTTAGTTGCGGCCGCGATAATTTGTTTTTCCAACTGTGGCGTCATTTTTTCCTGTTCGCTTATGCTGGCCAGAATCGCCTGTTTGCGATCTTGCATCTCGCGTAGATAGCGCAGGCGCAATTCCAGATCGCGCAGTTGCAGATCATCAAGACCACCGGTGACTTCCTTACGATAACGAGAAATAAACGGGACGGTCGAACCTTCGTCTAAAAGCGCAATAGCGGCGCTGACCTGTTGCCGCTTAACACTCAGTTCTTGAGCAATTTGTTGGGTAATATCCATACGGTACTGCGATCCTTTCCAGAGTTGAGAGAGGGAGGGTGCTGAGCCTGATTTTCTGTGAACTCGAAGCAGCCGCTCCTGATATTTCAAATTTGTTGTTGTTTAATTCGCTGCCGCTGCTTCCTCCAGACGTCCAGCCCGAAGAATACCTTTCAATGCGTAGTTGCCAGCATGGCAGGCATACTCGTACATCTGCTCCTCGACCTTGGTCATGGAGGAAATGGCGACTATCTTATCGGTAAAGGTTGCAGGATCATCAACGGTAAATTCGTAATCCATTGTGCCTGCCCCGGTGGGGGTGAAACGCTCGACAAGCAGACGCTTCTCTGCCGTGCCATAAGCGACCCCGCGCAGACTAAGACTACCAAGCGCCGCGGTGAAATTCCGTGTCTCAACGACCAATGTGTTGCCATCAAAATAACCGCGGGAATCGCCAGACCATTGCTGAATAGCCTCATCGATGTGCGGCCTGTTATCCAGGCTCACAATTCTGGCATCCCATCCCATCTCCACTAACAAGGCTATGTGATCCGCATTCTGAAAGATTTGAATATGATTGTTATAGCTGCCGCTGAGCAACGGAGGTCCGGAGACAAAGACCAGGCAGCGTTCGGACAGGCCACGATCTTCTGGCCCATCTCGACTTATACCGCCGTGTGTGTAGCGCACAGGGCGTGTTTCATTAAAATCAATATCGCTGGTTTGATCGCCGCCAAGCTGCACCTTTACCCCACGCTGCACGGGAGGAATTCTTCCATTCGCCGGATGAGTGATCAGTGACGTTCTGTTGTTTTCCTGCAATACGGTCCGGTCATTCCAATAACCATTGTAGGCGCCGATCACACCGGTAGAGTTGGAGCGGCTCGGCGCCGCACGGGGTTGGCGGCTCTGCGCGGGCGTCGAATTATCTACGTCGCTAAGAAATTCAGTATCACCGTATCTTTCTGGCCGTTCTAAGGGTGTACTCGATGAAAAATTCCAAACCCCTGTTAAATCCGGATCTCCATGCTCGGTACGCGCTACCTGATAGTCTTGCCCCATGGCCAAATGGATTGGCAAGGCAAGCAGCCAGGCAGAGAATAGCAACATCTTGTTTACGCGAGTACCCAATCTAAATTTCCTCTAAAAACACATTCGGGATAAAAGCCCTGAGCCCTGATGCTTGTTGCAATCGAAAGGCTTACAATTGAAAGGCTTGGCATCGCAGCGAAAAAATGCTACGAATTTAAACCGACGATATAGCAGGCGAAACAGAGAATACCACCATGCCCGAATACAAAGCACCACTGAGGGATATACAATTTGTCTTTTACGAAGTGCTGCAGGCCGAATCACACTACCAGAAGATAGGAGCCGAAGAGGCTAGCCGCGATATGATCGATGCCATCATCAGCGAAGGTGGCAAGTTTGCGGAAGAAGTGCTGGCGCCCTTGAATCGGATTGGCGATGAACAGGGCTGCAAATTTGAAGACGGAAAAGTCAGCACACCGCCGGGCTTCAAACAAGCCTACCAACAATTTGTCGAAGGCGGCTGGCCATCTCTGGCGGGAGAAATAGAATACGGAGGCCAGGGCCTGCCCGAATCATTGGCCACTGTACTCAATGAGATGCTTAGCACCGCCAACTGGTCCTGGAGCATGTATCCTGGCCTGAGTCATGGAGCCAAGCTGACGCTTGCCAAGTACGGTAGCGAAGAACAAAAGAAAACTTATCTCAGCAAACTCATTAGCGGCGAATGGACCGGCACCATGTGTTTGACCGAGCCGCAATGTGGCACCGACCTTGGCTTGCTCACGACCCGGGCCGAAGCAAACGCCGACGGCAGTTATCGGATAAAGGGCACGAAGATTTTTATCTCCGCCGGCGACCACGACATGACCGAGAATATCGTCCATATCGTGTTGGCGCGCTTGCCGGATGCCCCGGGCGGCACCAAGGGAATTTCCCTGTTCGTTGTGCCGAAAAATAATACCGAAGATGGCACAAGCAATAACGTGACTTGCGGCTCCATCGAACACAAGATGGGCATTCATGGCAATGCGACGGCGGTATTGAATTTCGATGATGCCCGAGGCTTTTTAATTGGCCCTGAAAACGAAGGTCTGAAGTGCATGTTCACCTTTATGAACTTTGCCAGACTGGGCACCGCCCTGCAGGGTGTGACGGCGGCAGAACTATCATTTCAGGGCGCGCTCGCCTACGCCAGAGA
>JABMOK010000028.1 GCA_013204155.1 Pseudohongiella sp.
AAAGGGGGTTGAAGTAGAAGTTGGTCAAGGCGATGGCTTTGAGGTGATGCCGGAACATGATGCCTGGGTAAAGGGCAGTGACCCTTGTGTTGCTCTTGATTTTACCGATACAACAAACAATGAAAACGGATAACCATTGGGTCAAGTTGACGCCAAAAAACAAATCAAAGAGGTCAGAACAAAATGGGAATGGAAGGACTATTTTTTAACCAATTTCACGGCTGATCAAAATTTAATCCCTCCGTCTCCTTTAATCTCCTTTAATCTATCTGGCAACTTTTTAGGATCCTTGCAAATAACAATATAGAAATCCCCTTTCCACAACGCGCTCTGCATTTATTTGATAAAACCCCGAAGTAACTACTCTCCTTTTACACAGTTGCAACAGCTCTTTTGGAAAAATAAATATGAAGTACATAGAAATTCCAGGAGACACCCACATCAATTTCGGCCACAAAAGAATGTTGAATACTCACTCTTTTGCAAGTTCCAATCTTAATTTTCACTCGGAAGTATTACGTGAGGACTGGCTTAAAGGGGGAAATCAGCAGCGCTTTCAGGGAAAAGACCTATTTAAATTTATGAACCCAATTAAAGGCTTGAAACAGCGCTAGCGATAAAACGATAGTGCTGGTGCTGAGCCATTAATCCAACACTGCTTACTGCGCCTGGCAAACATTCTGCTTTGATTAACACGCCCCAGCGCGATGAAAACGACTACCGGCGTATCGCGTATTGTTGACCCAATTAACTTGATTAACCCCAAGCCGCACAAGAACAGGCTGAATGCTATCGGGAATGGCGCCCTTCTTGTCTTCTCTAATCATGTTCCTGTTTGTTCTTCTTTTGTTCCATACTATTTGTTCTATCTTGAAAATCGTGGCCTGCCCCTGTTTATCTCAGCTGCTGGGCGGCTACTGCGGCGTGGCCAGCACGTTGAAGCTGATGCTCACCCGGTCTCTGTCACTTCGGTTGACCTCGACCCCGTGTTCCAGCCAGCTAGGGAATACGTACATCCGGCCCTCTTCCGGGCACATACGCTTCCGATTAGCAGTGAAATAGGTTTGCTCGCTAACGGGGTAGGTTAGCATCATGGACGCTACCCGTGGATCCCGAAAGAAAATGCTCCCGCACTCCGGCGCCTGAAGACTCACGTAGTAGACGCCGCTAAAATGGCAGTTCGGGTGGTGGTGGATCTCGTTGGAAGCGCCTGGTGGGCTGATGTTGACCCACGCCTGATGCCGGTAGATCATGTTCGGTAGGAATTTCTGGGATTCCGCGATACTCTGGCACAATTGCATGATCCTGAGGTTCATCTCTTGGAACTCGTCCAGGTTCTGGAGAACATTGGGACTCTGCCATCCTTCTACATTAGTATTCGCCACGCCAACAGGGTCTCTGCTTCTCATCTGATTGGCCAGGTCCAGCAGTCTGGCGTTGAAGCTTACCCGATCGTCGAACAGGGTGGACCAGACGAGGCTGGGGAATAGCAGTTGAGTGTCGATTTCCAAGGGATTTTCCCCTCCGTCACTTACAAAAAAAAACAAAGCTTATAGATAATACAGAAGAAATCAATCAAGGGGCGGGGTAAGACTAACTTTAATTCAATTTATTTCCTCAAAACATCAAGATGATCAATGATGCATCCAAAAGCCCGTGAACAATATGGCGTCCGCTTTGGCATCAAAAGTGGACATTGGGAAGTTCTATCAATGAGGCAATTAGGAGAATCTCTTTACTGCGCGAAGATTTGTGTGGGCGTCCAATTTGTTTCTCCTCTCTTTGTTTCTCCTCTCTTTGTTTCTCCGAGGCGATTTCTTGATTATCAGTGAGTGTCCCCTGGACACTTTAATCAGAAACCAAACTTACTAAATCAAGTTACTCTGACTCCGCTGATTCTTTGATGGTTTCATGCCGCCAATTGACGCAGAATGCCCTTTAATTCTTCCGTATCTGAAGTACATCGTGTACGCGGCAGGTTTACTCGTTATGCTGACGGTACAGAGAAGAACCCACAAGATCCCAAGAGCCGACTATGGAAGCAGAATTAAAGCAAGTTAACGACATTTATCAACAAATTTCAGGATATCTGGTGACCTACAGTTTTCAGATTATTGGTGCCCTATTTATATTGGCAATAGGCATCTATGCGGCGAAAAAGGTCTCCACTCTGGTGGAAAACCTAATGATTAAAAAGGGTATTGATGTCACCTTAAGCGGTTTCGTAGCCGCCGGCATTAAAGTACTCTTCATTGGTATGATTGCCATTATGGCATTGGGAAAAATAGGCATAAGTGTAACCCCATTTGTGGCGGCAATTGGGGCATTGTCACTGGGTGCAGGATTGGCATTGCAAGGACTGCTGTCCAACTACGGTGCGGGGGTCAGTATTATAGTAGCCAGGCCGTTTGTTGTAGGGGATACCATCATTGTGCAAGGTGTTTCCGGTGTAGTAAAAGAAGTACGCCTGGCCTATACGATTTTAACCAACGAAGATGAAATTCAAATTACCATTCCCAACAAACATATCGTTGGAGAGATTATTCATAACTCCAGTGAAAACAGTCTCATTGAAGGTGTAGTGGGAATTTCCTATGACACCGACCCGGAGCAGGCTATTGCGGTAATTAAAAAAGCCATTATGACAACCAGTGGCATTAGTGATCACAAAGAGCCGCAAGTTGGGATTGAAAACTTTGGTGATAGCAGTATAAATATTGGAATGCGTTTTTGGGCGAATACGGGGGTTCTTTTCCAGACGCGTTATTTAGCTAATCTGGCAATTTTTAGAGCCCTTACAGATAACAATATAGAAATCCCCTTTCCACAGCGCGATGTGCATTTATTTGATAAAACCCCGAAGTAACTACTGCTCACAACTCAACAGCTTTCGCAGGCCTATTCCGCTGATCTCAGTAGTCAAAGGGGGGAAGAGGGATTATTTTTTTTTAATCTTTATTAACTAATTCCACAGCTGATCAAAATTTAATCCCTCCGTCCCCCTTTACAAATCCCTCCGTCCCCCTTTAAATTCCCCTTTAATTCTTAATTCTTCTGCGGGCAGATCAGGAACTTTTCACCAGTGTGCTTCGCGTAGTAACGCTTAACCGTCTCTGCGTCTAGCGCCTCACTGAGAGAGATCTCATCCGTGTAGTGACTGGCGAAGTTCGTCTTCAGCTCGTTGGCCACCCTGCTGCGCAATCTTGCCGCAACTTCCAACCCTGCCTTGGCGAGGAAATTCGGTAACAACCAACCGCCTACACCCCAGGCCATGCCATAGCCGCGATTTAGCACCGTGGCGGAGGTATCCAGGCCACCGTACAAGTAAACTTGTTTGTGTTTGATCGAGCCGTAGATACTATAGGCGCCGGGGGTGCGGGCTGCAGCCGCTTCCATGCACGAGAGGATGCTGGACGCGAGCGTGCCGCCACCGGTAGCATCGAATGCGAGAGTTGCACCCGTGGCTTCGATGGCATCGGTTAGGTCTGCCATGAAGCTATCGGAGCTACTGTTTACTATGTATTTCGCACCCATGTTGCGCAATAGTTCGACCTGCTCATCCTTGCGCACGATGTTCACCAGCTCAACCCCATCGGCCTGACAGATACGGTTCAGCATTTGGCCGAGATTCGACGCCGCCGCCGTATGGACAAGTGCGGTATGCCCTTCCATATTCATGCTTTCGATCATCGAAAGCGCAGTGAGCGGATTGACGAAACACGACGCGCCGTCTTTGGCAGTGTCACCCTCTAGCAGCGGCAAACATGCAGCCGCATCGACACAGCGATACTGGCCATACATACCACCACCCATAACCGCCACGATCTTGCCGTCGAGACTTTTCGCCAGCTCACCATCGCCGGTGGCAACTACGGTACCCGCACCTTCATTACCTACTGGCAGTGTCTGGCCCACGCGCGCCTTCATTACTCCCATGCCCTGCTCTGAGACAGACGCACTCAGCACGGCAGTATTGCCGCTGCCTGACGAGCTCGCGTTCGCGATATCGGACCAACCAAACATGACGCCCTGATCAGAAGGATTGATTGGCGTCGCTTCAATTTTTACTAGAACCTGATCGACTCCGGGCGTGGGTGTTTCTTTCTCGAGTAGTTCCAGACGCAACTCGCCGGCCTCTGTAACGGTAGAAAACATTTGTAGATAGGTAGAATTCACTGACATTTGAACCTCTTGATCAATTTATGCAGGCAGAAACAGGATGCGGCTTCGCTTAATCGCCGCCAGTAAAAAAGTGGCGTCCAATATACCAGCCATTGAGACCTGATTGTTAGCGATATGAGGCGATTGGGTGAGCGCTCTATAGCGCCGTGGGGCGCCTATTGAGATTGGTCTATCTATTATTCCCGCTATTTCCGGCTTTGATTTCCTCGCAGAATAAACTGGACACCTACTGGGTTAAATTGACCACCCACATAAATCCAAGAAGGTGTTGCGGCTATTTGCCCAGCATGCCATCGTAGAATTCATAACGGTATTAATGGAGCACATGTTAATGCCAGACTTTCAGAACACATTAAAGAGGTAGAAGATGCGAAACCCTAGAATTTGTGGCGCAGGAGGAGTTATTAACATTCAGCAAAACTACCGAATCGTGATTCCATATAGGGATTCTTTCTGTAAATTGTTGAGATTTTCAGTTGCGAGAGACGGAAGCGTTAACTTCTCGCCCTATTTGAAAGGCGCTACTGAAATGCTAGACCAATCCATCAAAGCCGATACTAAAGGATCATTATCAGTAAAATATGGCACAGGGGAATTAACCTCTATAGAGAACATGTCAGATAAAAACATACTGAAGATTAATTATCATGCATCCGGCTTTGTTCATTACGGCGACAAAAGAACCAAAGCAAAACCCATTCGCGAAATTGAAGCTGAATGCGAAATAGCTATGCTAACTTTTCTGCATCCCAAAGAGATGGGATTAGTAAATAAAACAGATATTGGACCTGGCGATATGGTCGCGCAGGTCAATATCCGCGATAGTCATCCGTTATTTGCAAGCATCACCCTGGCAAAGTGGACTGAAGCGCAAACTTTCACCCCTAAGGGCCAATGTTTATGGATGCAAATGCTGAAATACGATATCCCAGATTTAGCAGAGATGGTTTTGGGAGTGTATCTATTTGAGACTAACTCCGGGCCTTGGCCGACTGAGTGCGGCACCTTAATCAAGGCATTGCCAGGTACGTGAAATTTCAACAAAAACGGGACGAATAGATTCGTCTATTTTTGTTTCTTCCCAATCCACTTGAGTTGATAGAGGTCGTGTCGCCGATCTTTAAGGTTCTGCACCGTACCACTATTGCGTGCAACGATAAGTGAGTCGATACGTAAATCAGCGATCGCCACAGTTTCAACATTGGGCGTAGTATCTGCTGCGATGCCGTCGCGCGCAAAGGCAAAATCGCAGGGCGTCAAAATGCAACTCTGCGCATACTGAATATCCATATTAGCCACGTTTGGCAAATTGCCCACATTGCCGGACATCACTACGTAAATCTGATTTTCAATTGCCCGCGCCTGGCAGCAGTAGCGTACGCGCTGATAACCTTGACGCTCATCAGTGCAAAAGGGCACAAACAGTATATGGGCGCCCTGATCTGTCAGATGTCGTGCAAGCTCAGGAAATTCTGAGTCATAGCAAATGAGTACGCCAATCGGCCCGCAGTCGGTATCGATGACTTTGACTTCATTACCACCTTCAATATTCCACCACGTCGCTTCGCTGGGGGTTGGATGGATCTTTGACTGCTTATGAACACTACCATCGCGCAGAAAAACAAACGCGACATTTTCTACTTTATCTTCTGTGACGTAGATGGGGTGAGAGCCGCCGATGATATTCACATTGTAGCGTAGCGCCAGGTCTCGCATCGCCTCAATAAATTGCGGCGTATATTCAGTTAATACGCTAACGGCTTCCGATGCCGACAGTTCTTTGTCGGCAATGGTCAACAACTGCAGGCTAAATAATTCCGGAAACATCACGAAATCTGCTTTATAGTTAGCCATTACATCGACAAAATAGCGTACGTTGGCGATAAACTCTTCGAATGAAGACACTCTGCGCTGCAAATACTGAACTGTCGCCACGCGAACGCTGTCGGTCGCTTTTAGACCATAGTTTTTACCAATGCGGTTGCCTTCGATTTCTGGATCGGGTATGCGTGGATTGTACCAAACCAAATGCGAGGCATAACCCAACGATTGCTGGTCTTCATCAATATAATCCGGCAACAAACCAATAACCTCAAATCCATTGCGTAACTGAACACTAAGCACGGGGTCCTTGATATGGCGTTGCTGGACCTCCTCGATATAGTTCTCAGCGGTTTCAACATGCTTCAAGTGTTTCTTCAAATTGGGCAGTCGACCGCCAACAACTATTCCTTTCAGCCCAAGGCTTCTGCACAAGCCTTTGCGCTTGGCATAAAATCTTTGACCAATACGGTAGCCTCGATAGTCTTTGTCAACTGATAACTCCATGCCATACAACCAATCGCCGTTTCCATCATGTCTGGAAGCATAGCCGTTACCGGAAATCCCTCCCCACGTGTGTTTCGCCAGCGCAATTTTCTCTGCAATTCGGAATGTCCCGCAGTAACCAACGACCTGATCATTAACCGTCGCCACAAACTGTCCTTGAGGAAAACGATTAATATGCCCGGTAATCATGGCTTCAACATAAGGCATAATGCCTGTCCCCGCATATGCCTTAGCCGTCATTACGGCGACTGCCGCCGCGTCAGCGAGGATTGCGTTGCGTATAGTCAGGCGATTTTTCGGGTTGTCTAATCTATTGGGGTCAGGCTTTTTCATAGCGTCATATTCTGGTTAACGGTTGTTAATTGCGTCACGGTATCTTCAACGCCGCAATTGGATTATCACGAGTAAATTGCGCAGACATAATAAATTACTTTCAAAATCCTTAAGACTACCAGCACGCCACTATTGGAAGGCTTGGCTCGCAAGGTGCGGTAGTTAAATCGCTTTTTCCAGAAAAGTCTAGCGCTAACTGAAGGCAAAGTGGAGAAAGCAAAGTCGACACTCACATAAATTTCTAAGTAAAAAAATCAAGTTACCCAGACACATTTTAAATCACAGGGGCAGAGTAAAATAAAGTAGTTTCAGAAAGTTAATGGTGCCCGGAGCCGGAATTGAACCGGCATGATCTTTCAATCGAGGGATTTTAAGTTATTTGTGTGATTCTTTGCGGTATTTTTATAGTCTTTGAAATTCAGTAGGTTAGGCCTCTTTTTCACCCTCCCTTCTTTGACAGTATTTGCAATGTAGGCACGTTGTTTGAAATAATGCGCCTACACTTCGCCTACAAACGCACACAAATAACCCTGTAGGCCACGCAAATAAGAGAGCTAAAGGAAATGCCCCGTATCCGCATCTCAAATTCCCGTGTAGGCAGTATCGTACCGCCTACACCAAAAGACGGCAAACCTATCCACGTCTTATACCGGGACAACCTGCTCCAGGGCTTCGGCCTAAGAGTCCTCAGCACCGGCTCCATGGCCTATTTCGTCGAGAAGCGCGTCAATGGTAAAAATACCCGAGTCACTATAGGCCGACACGGGCAAATCACCCCCGAACAAGCCCGCAAGCAAGCCCAGAATATGCTCGGCGAAATGACCTTTGGCAAAAACCCTATTGCCGAAAAGCGAAAACTCGCCATCAAGTCAGCCACCCTGGGCGATGCATACCGCGAATACCTGCTGACCCGCAAAGAACTCAAACCCAATACCCTGCACGACTACAAACGCTGTATCGAAGGCGCACTGGGGGACTGGCTGAAAAAGCCACTGACAGAGATCAGCAAAGATATGGTGGAACAGCGCCACCGCAAGCTAGGCAAGAATAGCCCCGCCAGAGCCAATAACACCATGCGCGTGCTACGCGCCCTGTTCAATTACGCGATGGAGAAATACGAGGACGAACACGGCAATCCCACCGTGCCGGTTAATCCAGTTAACCGCCTAAGTAAAAACCGGGCTTGGTACGATATTAAGCGGCGACAGACGTTGCTCACCCCTACCCAGCTAAAACCATGGTTTGAGGCGACAATGCTGCTCAATCAGGAAACGACACGGGACTATCTGCACTTTCTCCTGTTCACAGGCCTACGGCGCTCAGAGGCTACGCAGCTCACCTGGGATGATGTGAATTTTGATGAAGGCACCTTTCTGATTCCTGACACCAAGAACAAAGTGCCTCACAGACTCCCTATGTCAGATTTTCTCAGAGAGCTGCTAGAACGACGCCATCTACAGGCAGAAAAAATATGGGTGTTCCCCTCCCCCGTTGCCAAGGGGCCGCTGACAGAGCCTAGAACCGCATTGGAAAGAGTAACCAAGACAACCGGCATCGAGTTCACATTGCATGATTTGCGGCGCACGTTTATCACCATTGCGAAAGTCTGGATATCCCCGCCTACGCCCTCAAGCGACTTTTGAACCATAAGTTTTCAAATGATGTCACCGCCGGGTATATTGTTCCAAGTACGGAGCGTCTGCGCGAACCTATGCAAAGAATAACGGACTATATAAGAGCACATATCGAAGGATAAATAATGAGTGCTGACGATGTAGAATTCTTTGAAATAACACTGCCCTTGGTAGCTAGATCACTGTGCATCTCGGCTGCCGGCGACGCCCGAAGGCTAATAGGTGATACCACAAAGGAAGAGTTTGAACGAGTAGGAGCTGCCTTTCTTGAGGGCGTGTTAGAGCATGTCAGTACACTCGATAAAAGCCAGCCTACCAGTAAATCATTCGACTTTCTCAACCTATTCAGCTATCCCGATAATAAGGAAAAGGCGAAAGCATTCACTGAAGAGGTTGGGCTGAGTACTGAAAATCCATCTGAATACGTAGAGCAATTGCAAACTTCCACCAACGCTCAACAAAAACTCTACCAAGCCGCCTTCATACTGTTTTTAATCAATAGCATAGTAGATGCAGAACATGCCCTGCTGACATCTACAGACACGCCAGATTATGCAACGATAATGGAGTCAGTCGATGATCTGATATTGCGACTCCATCAAATTTGTTCCTACGCTAGTTCATTCGACAAAGGATCTAAATTTTTAGATCAGAATATATCGAGAATTGAAGGGGGTCGAAAAGGTGGAAATGCCAAACAAGCGCGCCGAGCCGACTTAAAAGAACATGTCCTAGAAAAAGCTAAAGCGCAATATGCCAGCTTATCCGCATCGGCCGCCGCTAGAGAAATCGAAAACCTACTTGATTACGACACGTGGCTAACAGACGACGATGGAAAGCCCTACTATCAGGACTTTGTGAACACATTCACTCAATGGATCAGAGATAGCCGGAATAACACCCGCAAAAACCCCTAGCTAGGTACCTACTTTACCTATACTAGGCAGCATACACCCACGACAATCCGCACTAAGTTCATGAAACTGTCCAACATGTACAAACCAGTTGGAGTCAGATCATGCAATGCGCTCTATGCACTACCAAACAAGCCGCCCAATACCTCGGCGTAAGTCCCGCATTTCTTGAGCGTGACCGTTGGGCTGGGGCACGAATACCATTTGTAAAACTGGGCTCTCGCTCTATCCGTTATCGCTTGTCTGACCTGGATAATTTCATTGTCGCGCAAATCCGGACTTCGACATCGAATATAGAGAAGAGTCATGGATGCCAATAAAGCGCCACTATGCCCGGCTTACAAATCGGAATCCGAGAGATTGACTTGGCATATTGGCACACCTGATGACAGGCGATGGCGCGAGAAACAATTCAAAGTACTCCCGTTTCAATTTCAAACACCCATAGCACGAACTTATTGCAATTTGTATGCGCGATCTGGTTGTCAATCGGCTAACTTCTATTTACTTGAAGTTGCTAAACGCTTTAGCTCCCTGCTCTGCCGACTATCTATTGATTCTGACGAGCTAAGAAACTACGCTAAGCTCAGGGCTGCTGGTTGCCGGCAAGTATTATCAGAAGCTTTCTCAGAGATTACCGCCTATTCGAAACTTGAAAGATCGCTCAACAGGCTAGGTTTTTTGCCTCCAGCGATTGAAGACCCAATAACTTTGTCTGGCGCTTTAAATCGGCTATCTAATGAGCGGTGGTGGAGATCAATGCTCCACAGCAAAGCACTGACAAGTTTTGAGAACACAGCTATCCAATCGGGGCTAACCCATTCAAAAGCGGGGCTGTATATCAGCGATGAGGCATTTCGCGCCGTGGCATCCAAACGCGTGCGAAATAATGAAATTCTACAATCGCTTATCGCGATCAATGAACTTGGCCAGGAATATACACTTGGTTACTTAGCATCGCTGTCGGTTTCCAATCCAGTCAATCGAAGAAATGAACTTATGGCGCGGCTTTCCGGCTTCGACGTCACAGCTAAGAAGCTTAATCATACTGGATTATTTATTACTATTACCTGCCCCTCCAGAATGCACCCTCGATTTAAATCGAGCGGAGACATTAACCCAAAATATGATTTAACAACCCCAAAGCAGGCCCAACAATACCTATGCAAACTCTGGGCACGAATTCGTACTAAGCTAAACAATAACGGCATACACATCTACGGCTTTCGAGTTTCCGAGCCTCAGCACGATGGGACACCCCATTGGCATTTACTCCTTTACACAGCGCCGAAACATGTAAAACGAATAATGAGAGAAATTAAGTCATACGCTTTGCAAGATAGCAGCGATGAACGAGGAGCATCTAAAATTCGATGTAATTACAAATTAATCGATTGGACGAAAGGTACAGGGGTCGGATATATCGCCAAGTACATCTCCAAAAATATAGATGGTATGCACTTAGATAAAGACTTACATGGTGAAAGCGCCGAGCAAAGTGCAAAACGGGTTACGGCGTGGGCGTCTGTGCATGGAATACGGCAGTTTCAGCAATTCGGCGGCCCTACTGTCACTAGCTGGCGAGAGCTCAGAAAGATTGATCAGGCCCCTGAAGGAATTTTGAGTGATGCTAGGGAAGCTGCCGATTTAGGAAATTGGGAGTTGTTTACAGAGATTTTCGGCGGTATTGAATGCCGGAGAAAAGATCAAAGGGTACAGCTACTAAGGGTTTATAGCGATGAGCCTGGCCTTTATGGAGAGCCCAAAGGCGAATGTGTAATTGGCGTAACATCAGGCAGCGAAAATTTGGTGACCAGATATCATGTATGGACGATCGAGAAGGCCAAAAATGCATCCGAGGTACCTAACGCAGTTAGGTAGCCGGTGCTTTTTGGCTACTTGGAGTACTGTCAATAACTGTACGCAACGCGTTTGAACAACCAATTTAGTGAAAGTGCTAAGTGCTAAGTGCTAAATAAATCAACTATAGGCACCCCGACGATTAGCATTTACTTCAGAAATACAAACGTCCGCTTCCGGGTCAAAAGCAGACCCTTGTTTATTGCTGGAACTCAGGCTTTCGACAGGCAGCCTCCGGCCAGCAGCGGACATCAACGCCTTTCTTCAGCGACCAAAGTCGCGATTTGGTCCGGCTGCAAGAATTTGTTAGGCGGCGATTGCGAGATGAAAAGGCGCATGCAATTCCGCTATTGGGAGCCCGGCGTGATTTTAATTACTCGGTACGCCTCTATGCCGTCTTGAAGACGACGCCCCATCAGATAGATGGCGTCTGGATAGCGCCATTCGACGAGTAGGCCCTGATCATCACGCCCGACCTGTGAAGTAGACAGCGACTTTCCGCGCCACTCTAGGACAGTGTCCGCTAGTGTGCCGACGACTATCGTGCGCGGGTTACTTGGTGCAACGGACGAACGAGCTGGCGGCGCAGGATTGGTCACTTCGCGAATGCCTGTTTGAGGACTAGCCTCGGCAAATACCCCTCCGTCTTTAATACGGAAGCTGATTGGTCGCGCATTTCCGGAAAGTGCCGCATCCGCATTGGCGATCGCGGTTGCAAATGCCAATCGTGAACCACTAGCAAGATCCGGTGTACATGTAACTGTCAGGGTGCCTGCGGCCTCAGTGAAGGAACAAATCGCTCGGGCATTTTCCATTACAGATTGCGCAGCGGACAGCTGTGGCTGGCCTACGGCGCTTGTAGCGAATGCGAAAGACGCCAGTAACACGATAGATAATGCTGTCTTCATTTTGATCGCCCCTTTGCTACGGTTCAACTTCGATAGTTGCACTATGACCCTGTAAGCCGCCTAAAAGGCCCATACCCACTGAGCCCCACTATAATGTCTGCTATGGGTTGTGAGTTCAACCGGTCAGCGCAACACATGCGTTAAATCTAGCAGCCGGCAGCTCCCGGCCCAGGCCGTGGGAAAACTATTTTGGGCAACTGAAACTTTCAAAAAACGCACATGAGAGCGCAGTTATACGGCACAATTGCGTTGTTAAACATAAAGCAGAACACTCTCGTTAAGATACTATTTTTTCGCTCGGAGTTTTCACACAGCCTGGGTCGATAGCTGCCATCAAGCCTCAAACATCCCATACCCCTGTATAGCGTCCGCTTTGGCACCGAAAGCGGACATTAGGAAATTCTCTTTACTGTGCGAAGGTTTATGTGGGTGTCCAATTTGTTCATTTCTACAGTAGTCTAGTCTCCCATACGCTGATTTAACAAATTCTTCGGATCAAAGTACTCTCGACCCCTTTGATTTGTTAATGAATCAATTTATCGTGTTTAATTCCTAACAACACGGATTTTGAGCGCTCTACTAAATATTTATTTCCCTCTTTTGTTTTTAGCACAGTAGACAATAAGCGTTGTGCATTTACATAATCATTACGAACGAAATATACATTCCCAAGCTCGTAATTTAGTCTTTGTTTAAATTTTTGCTTGGTTTTATGATCCGGAATCATTGAGATTGCTTCTCTATACAGCGCCTCACCTTTCTTTAGTCTTCCTTTCTTTATATTCAGCAGGCCAAAAGTAGCAGTAAGATACGCGTTTGAATGTATTTCTTGTGGCAACAAATTTAAAAGATACTCGGCTTTTTCCAACTCTTGAGAATTACAAGAGAAAAAGGCAACATTATTAACAATGCTTAGCCACAGCATCGGAGAAACTAGCTCTCTATTTTCTATAACTCTAGTCAGCTTTTCAATAACAGTGTACGCTTTTTCCTTATCATCAGAGGTTTCAGAAATATACACCAATAACCGATTATACAATTCATATCTGACATTATTTTCACTGATTCGATGGCTTTTCAAAATATGCACTATTTCTTTCGCGGATTCATCTTGACCAGAGGACCCTTCAATTGCTTGTACGTGAAACAGCATTAGATAATCAAAAAGCCTATTTTCCGGTATATTACCGCCAGTAAATACTTTTAAATACTCATTAAGAATCTCCCTCAATTCACCATATTTTTTAGCATCAATCAAAACCAAAGATAAATTATAAAGAGCGGTAACCATTAACTCCAAATTATTTTCTTCTTCCGATTTTTTTATGGACTGAGCTAAATATCTACTCGCCAGACTATGATTGCCAAGCTTCCAATTATTGAGGGCTATGTTATTCCAAACGCCAGGATTTGACGAAAGCGTGTTTTGCATTTTCAGAGCTTCTAAAGAGTTTCTAAAATACTCTAGTTTTTCGTATTCTTTCCCGCTCTCATAATAGGCCAAACCCAATCTTTCCCACGCAGTTTCGTCTTTCTGCTCATATTCAAGATAAAATTCTAGAAAAGAAATTGCTTCAATGGGTTTATTTCTATATTTACATACGTCTGAATAGAAAATAACTGCGTTTTTATTCAAAGGATTAATTAAAAGTGCCTTTTTTAGGTTCCGTTCTGCCTTCTCAAATTCCCCAAGCATCCAATATGAATAAGCCATGTTAACCATTAGTGGCGACGATTTGTTAGATTCCTCTAACGCCACTCGGTAATGCCTAATTGCTCGCTCCCATTCTCCATGGTAGATGGATAAGGTTCCAGCAAATAACCGTGCTTCATAATTTGTGTTATCGATTTCCAATGCTTTGAATACATATGATTGTGCAGTTTCAATATCGGAATTATTCATGCATATTTTAGCTTTTTGCAAATTCGCATATGAATCGATTTCGAGATCGCTTCTAGTCAGTAATTTAAGTGCTTCCTCGTATTTTTCATTATCTATGAGCAAGTTTCCTAATTTGTGTTTTAGAAATAAGTTTTCAGGAGAAAGGGTTTTTGCCTCCTCAAGATACATCCTTGACTCATCATCCTCACCCAATTCTGCGGCAAGACTAGACAACCTACTAAGAAAAACTGCTGAATTCTTATAGCTTTCATACTTAATTAGTTGGCGAGAATACTCCTGCCGAAAGCCATCACCCCAACCAATATAATTCTCAGATTCCAGCCCACGAACTGACAGCGCAGGAACTATATTTGAATGCGCAGCCTTAACTTCGTCTTCAGACGGCAATTTCAACTCAAAGCAATACCTCGCTTGAGAATCAAAACAAAGCTCTACTAACTTTTGCTTAATTTCCAAGTGTGATTTTTTAGCTTCTAACTGATTATTTAACATATAATTAACTTATTAAGTCGTGCCTATTTTTTTCCAAGTAATCTAACAATCTTTTCTCTCTAATTTTAATTTTATTCTTCCTCTTTCCTTGGAGGGCTAATTTCCTTTTCCTCGCCTTTTCTTCAGAAATTTTATTGCCCAATATTCTTTGACAGGTGTCTATTTGTCTCAAAATCCAATTTACATCAGAAGCCCTTTCATTAAAATCAAATCTGGATAGCCTCTCATGCAGTCTAGTTAAAACTCTCTCAATTGAAGAAGGAACACAGTTATTTTCTAAGCTAATGATGCTAGGAACCTCAAGTGACAATTTGAGATGGTCCAATAGATCTGTACAACCCAGTTAAGAGATAATACTCATAACTGGAGGTAGAAGAAATGGCAGCAAGAAAGAAATACTCGAAGGAGTTTAAACTGGATGCGGTTAGC
>JABMOK010000002.1 GCA_013204155.1 Pseudohongiella sp.
GCCTGAATCCTCTTAGTTACAGTGTTTGTTCGCACTCACATTATAACTTTTTGAATTCAGGCTTTCTCATTTATCTCTAACTGTGGGACAGCAGTGGGCTTTAGCCACCCTTTTTTTGTGCAATAAATTCGAGTGCTTGAAGCCAGTTGACTAGAAACCAAAATAATTCTATTAGCCTTCTAATTCTGCTGCTCAAGCTGATTCATCATCGAGTGAATGACGTCAGGCAATCTGTCAATGTCATAGGGCTTCGAAATACAAACTAGCTTGCTGGACTGCCGTATTCGATCTTTAAGATGCTTATCTGTATAGCCTGTTGCCAAAAGAATTGGAACTTCCGGTTTACTTTTCTGTATCCTCTCTGCCATTTCAACGCCGTTCATGCCGCCAGGCATAATAATATCGGAAAACACCAGATCGATAGTCGGGTTTTTATCAAATTCCTCCAGCCCCGCGTTAGCATTATTCGCAGAAATCACCTCGAAACCCGCCTCAGTCAACATATGGGTTGCGACATCCCTGACTCCAGCATCGTCTTCGACAAGCAAAATAGTGCCGTGGTATTTCGCATAAGAGGATAAGCTTGGCGCTTCTTCCTGCTCTGTCAATATGCTTTCATCCATTACCGGAATGCGTAGTGTGAAAGTGGTGCCTTCGCCTGGTTGACTCTTTACGGTAATGCTGCCAGCAGATTGCTGCATAAAATCGTAGGCTGTACTTAATCCAAAGCCAGAGCCTTCACCGATGGGTTTGGTAGTGAAAAATGGTTCAAATATTTTATCCTGAATATCTTGCGGGATACCCTCGCCGGAATCGGTAATTTCTAGTTCGATAATTTCTCGCGGCTCGGCGAGGTCTGGACTACTAAGAGCGTCAGGATCGGTACGCCGAATATATTGTGTAGTAAGTATTACTGTGCCTCCTTTTGGCATAGCATCTCGTGCATTAAGGCAAATATTAACTATGACGTTTTCAAATTGAGCGCGATCGATCATTACTACGGACTCAGTTTCAGCGAGGTTCAGATCAATTCTAATTTCTTCGCCCAGAGCGCGTTTCAGGAAATTATGCATTCCGACCAAGATACGGTTTAAATTTTCAGGGGCGCTTTCCAATGCGCGCTCTCGTGAAAAACCGAGCAAACGCTTGTTAAGTTCGGCTCCTCGCTTTGCTGCAGTCATAATTTTGTCGACCAAATCTGAATCGTCGGTGCGACCACCGATAACAAGTTGCCTCTTTAGGAATTGGAGATTCCCCATGACTACGGTCAACAAATTGTTAAAGTCATGAGCCACTCCGCCGGTAATGCGTCCTATGGCTTCCATTTTTTGAGACTGTAACAATTTGGCTTCCATCTCCAGCTGTTTTGAAGTGTCGGAAAAACTGACTACGGCGCCGATAGTTTCTTGCTCTTCAGTAATTGGCCTGCAGGAATAAGTGACAGGTATCGTAAATTCGCCTTTGCCACAAAAAACACTTTTTACATGTTGCTCTGATATTCCGTTCTGTAAACAAGATTCGATAGATTTCTTTATTTCGCCTTCCTGGATTGTGCTGGTTTTTCTACGACAAATTATCGCCAACGCATTCTGTCCCAGGACTTCCTTTTCTTCCAGATTCAGAAGAGTCATCGCCATTGCATTTACAAAAGTAATATCGCCAAATTCGTTGATTCCAAAAATTCCTTCACTTATAGCATCGAGCAAAAGCAGTTTCTCTTTTGCCGCCATTGCCAGTTTTCTGTCGGCAGTTCTCTTTTCTATAAGTAACTTCTTTTCCCGTTCTACTCTATTGAGTAATTCAATTTCTCGCTGCGCGAGAATTTTTTCGTCTTCGCGCAATTGTTTGTTCAGACTTTTATTTCTCAATTTCAATTTGATGCTCTGATTAAGATCGACATTGAACCGCATGGCGAGAAATGAGGTAAAAGCAAAGACAGATGCCATCCCGAAAGCTATGAGCAAATCCCTCGCACTACCTTCATAAATATGGAAGGCGACTTGGAAGAAAAGAACGGGAATTGCAAAGCTGAAAAACAGTTTTCTACTCACCGAGAGATTGATTGCCGCACTGGCCAGCATTGCTACTGGCCACGCTAAGGAGGCACCCTTCGGCGCCACAATAAGTAAGTCAGTGCTGAATGGAGCTATTAACCAGGTGGTTCCCCAGACAAAACCGGAAAGCACGACAATTAGTAGTAGTAATTGTTCTTTTCTCTGCGGGCTAGCCGTAGCTTCTGGCAGTTTTTTATAATGAACAAGGGCCGCGCAGCTCAGAGCACTAATACCAAGCAGTGCCCCGTACCATAAATAAATTAGTGAGTTTGGGTTTTGTCGAACTATCATCGCAAATAGAAAAAACGCGCTACCTGAAATGACATCTATCCATAAAAGAATTGGCAGTTGTTTAAAAATCGACTCAATTTGTTCGCGATGTATTGCCTGCAAATTCAGATTTTGACTAGACATAGAAACATATTACTTTATTTGATTGGGCTTGAGATGGCTTCCTGCAAGCAGGGGAACTCGTGTCTAAACGAAGATAGTGATATGTTTTATCGGCTACCATGGTGATTATTTCAGCCTACACTATGCTTTCTATTATGTTGTTGATAACAACCCCGGGCAATTTCTGCCACCGAGACATTGGCATCGAGACTATCATGAAATAGAGGAGAGTAAAGTAAAAACCAGCTCAGCGATGAGTGGCTAAGCCTCGCTTGGGACTCTGTCGTAGAAACCTAGGATGAGATCTCGCCGTTGTTGATTTTGTACTCAGGTAGTCGATACAAGTAGACACTGACTCCGACTCCGCAAGCGGCCAGTATCAAACCCAGTAAGGGTACGGCAACAATCCAGCTAGACAAACCCAGGCCCAGCCAGAGCAGCACGATGGCCCGTAATTTTATTCGTCTTGGAATACCCTTTCCCTCCTCGTAGTTCTTAATAATGAAGCCAAAATGGCGGTTATTAATAAGCAGCGAATGAACGCGCTTTGAAGAGCGGGCAAAAAAGAAAGAGGCGAGGAGCACGAATGGCACCGTGGGCAACACCGGTAAGAATATTCCTATGATGCCTAATGCCAGCGAGAGAACTCCTGTCGCGATAAACAGGCTGTTTTTAATTCGCGCCAGCATTTTCGGCTCTCTCGGTGCGCGGTATGAATATCCGCTATTTAAACAGTGACAGATCAATACTATCCGCCATTATCTTATAACCAACATCATTGGGATGCAGTTTGTCTGCTGTTAAAGAGGGCAGGATACGCGATGGATGGGCTGGATCCTGTACCGCTTTCTCGAAGTCGATAACGCCATCAAACTCGCCGCCGCCACGAATGAAGAGATTAACCTTTTGCCTCACCATTTCACCGGCGGGAGTATAGTAGGCAGCGCCTTCAAAAGGAGTGAGTGTGGCACCAATGATTTTGATTCCTCGCGCGTGGGCGCGGGCGATGATCTGCTTGTAACCGGCGATTACTTCTTCGGCAGTAATCAATTCGCCGCTTGGAGACATGCCAATATCGTTAATGCCTTCCATTAAAATCATATGACTGACATTACTCATCGCCAGTACATCCCGTTCGAAACGGGCCTGCAGGTTTTGACCAAAGCGGGCGTTGCCCTCTGTTGTCACCCGGTTGCCACTTATACCGGCGTTGACGATGGCATATTTATCGATGCTATTGTCGCTGAAAAGCCGACGCGCGAAATGATTCGGCCAGCGTTGATTGGCACTGTCAGTCGATCCCCAGCCATCGGTTATCGAATCACCCACTGTGGCAATAGCGGATACCGAGTCGTCGTTGATGACATCGATCGCGGTTAACAGATTCCATGCCGGAGTTTCGGAAGCGGTTGGTAAATTTGTACTCGTTACGTGATCGCCCGCTTCGGAGATGTAATTGGTTTGATTTGAAAGCGCATGAGCGGTAAGGAAACCACTATTTTCCGGGAGATACAGACTGACAGCCAGATTTGACAATTCCGCTACGGCAAAGGGCAATGGGTCGCTAAGGACCGCCGCGCCACGGGGAATGACGATGGACGCTTGCCCGCCAAAACTCACGGCACGGCTACTGCCTGCCTGAATCGATCCGCCTTCCGCATGTACCGCCACCGCGGTACTACCGATTTCGATGGGGTGGTCACCGTGCAAATTTGACAGGCGCAGGCGCAGACTGCTGCCGCCGATGCTGGTGTGAACAATCAGGCGCAGGGTTTGATCCTCAACCATTGCTGGCTGCTGCTCTGCCTCGGGCAATGTGCTCGGGCTGGTGGCCCAGGTGGTTACCCATCTTTGATCGCTGTGTTCCTGCGCGAATGAGTCAAAACCCGGGAGTGAGAGTAGACTGATTGAAACCAGCAAAAGTAGGGCAAAAACAGGGTTTGATTTGCCGATCATTGCATCTCGGATTGTTTTCGGCGCAGTTCTCTTTATTAAAGCCATGTGCTTACCTTCTTATTATTGTTTGCCGTTGTTTAGCCTCTACTCTCGCTTCCAGAGGAGGCATACCTGCTTACCGGTTCGAGTAAAGCATAGATCTCCCATGATGAAAATCCAAATTAATGAGTTGCGGTGGCTTTGCTGCCCTGTTATAAAATTGCGCGGCTGAATTTGTTGCGATGTTGTTGTGATATTGTTGCTTTATTCGTTTCGACATTCGTTTCGACATTCGTTTCGACATACGTTGAGAGAAGGTTTATGGAATTACTGCCAGCAATTGAAATAGAGTGGCCAAAGGGGGTTGGGGTTAATGCTTCGATCATCTGGTTACATGGATTAGGCGCAGACGGGAACGATTTTGCCTCTGTGGTGCCACAGCTGGAATTACCCGAGAATTTCGGGATTCGTTTCATCTTCCCTCATGCTCCTTCGATACCTGTTTCCATAAACAACGGTTATGTCATGCCGGCCTGGTATGACATTAAACAGGCGGATGTTGATCGTCACGTCGATGTAGAGCAGTTAATGCAGTCAGCGGCCAGGGTACACGCGCTGATTGAGCGGGAAATTGCCAGAGGCGTGGATAGTCGTCGCATCATCGTCGCCGGCTTCTCACAGGGTGGAGCAGTGGCCTACGAGGCCGCGCTGACCTATCCCAGGCCGCTGGCTGGCATCATGGCCCTTTCTACCTATTTCGCCACCGCCGGCAGCATCAAGATTGACCCGATCCAAAATACTATCCCGATCCTGATCTGCCACGGCGCGCTCGATCAGGTGGTGCAGGAATCGCTGGGGCTGAAGAGCCTGGCAACCCTGCAAAATCTGGGCTTCGTGCCGGAATACAATAGCTACCAGATGGAGCACTCACTGTGCCTGCAGGAGATTGTGGAGATTGCCTCCTGGATTACCCGAACCCTGAGCTAAATTGACGCTTGACCTTAGAGTCAACTCTAAGCTTATACTCTCGCCCATACCCTGTTATGGAGCGAGCCGCCGCATGCTAAAAATCAGTGAACTCTCCGCCCAATCCGGCTTGTCGGCTCATACCCTGCGGTTCTACGAAAAGAATGGTTTAATTAATGCCAGTTCCCGTAGTGAGGCTGGCTATCGCTATTATAACGAGGCGGATGTGCGCCGCGTCGAGTTTGTAAAGACGGCACGAAATGCCGGCTTCTCGCTGGAGGATATCGCTCAGCTACTTTCTATTCGCGTAGACAAGCAAAGTCACAGTTGTCAGGAAGTGACGGATTTGACTCGACACAAATTGCATGAAGTGAATGCAAAAATAGATGAACTGCAATCCATGCAGCAGACCTTGCAAATTCTATTGGACAGTTGCTGTGGCGGACCCGAGAAGGCGACTCACTGCTCAATCATGGAAGCGCTGGATGAAGGCGAAATTAGAGATCAGGCTCGAAGTAAGAAATAGAGGAAGCAAAGATGAATTTACTCAACATATTTTGGAATCTTGTTATAGAAAGTGCCCCCTGGCTGCTTATTGGTTATTTACTGGCCGGGATTATCAAGCAAGTCATCCCCAATGAGTGGATACATAAGCAGCTGGCGAAGCCAGGCTTTTTGTCGATTGTTAAAGGCGCATTCATCGGGGCTCCGTTACCGCTGTGTTCCTGTGGGGTGATTCCTACCGCATTGGCCGTGCGTAAGGCGGGGGCTTCAAAAGGTGCCACTTCTTCCTTTTTAGTTGCGACACCGGAAACTGGTGTCGATTCTATCTCTTTCTCGTATGCGGTATTGGGGCCAATTTTCGCCATTGCGCGTCCGCTAAGTGCGTTGCTTAGCGCGATTATTGCGGGCATGTTAGTGAATAAATTTGATCCAGAGGATGTCCCTGTTGCGCTTGAAGAGACGACTGCCAGTCCCTGCTGTCATTCGAAGAATCAGCCGAGTGTTGCCGCGCCGAGTCTGACGGAAAAATTAGTCAGCGCGGTACGCTACGGCTATGGCCGAATGATTTCCGATACCGCCAAGTGGTTGCTGATTGGTCTGCTGGCGGCAACGATCATAACCGCCGTAGTGCCGCAATCCTTTTTTCTGCGCTGGGGAGATGGCGTGATAGCCATGCTGGTTATGGTAGCGGTAGGGCTGCCTATGTACATCTGTGCAACCGCCTCGACACCGGTCGCTGCAGGATTGCTATTTGCGGGTATTTCTCCCGGCGCTGCCCTGGTATTCATGCTGACCGGCCCGGCGACTAATATTGCAACCATGGGGGTAATTCGGGAGCAGTTGGGGACAAGATCCCTGTTGGCCTATCTGACCGGAGTCATCGGTACCGCGGTTATTTGTGGGTTGGTTCTGAATCAGCTGTATACAGCCTTCGGCTGGCCATTACAGCTTTCGATGCTGGCCCAGGGGGAAGCCTATCCCTTGTGGCGTCAGTTGCTGGCGATCCTGCTCGCGGCGTTGGTGGCCAGAGTGTGGTTGCAGCCATTTTTCGCACGAAAACAGCCACTTCCCGAAGTCGCCTAGCGAGCGGTCCCAGACGTCCCACTGGGCAGTTTTTCCAGCCTTGTTGGTTAGAGTCTGAGATAAGCACTAGGGGACAATAATAAAATAATAACTTAAGCAGCACTAGGGGAC